>VFZS01000011.1 GCA_016871095.1 Acidobacteriota bacterium | reverse complement strand
CGGCTGGCCGAGGAACTGGGGCGCAAGATGGTGCTCAACGTGGTCATGGTGGGCTTCTTCGCCGCGGTGACGGGCCTGCTGGATCCGGACGCCCTGCGCCAGGCCGTCGCTGACTCGGTGCCGCCGTCCACCCGCGAGCTCAATCTCCGCGCCTTCGACAAAGGCTTCGACTACGGCCTGGCGAAGCTGGGTGCTCCGGTGGAGACGGGCCAAGCCGACCACCACGTCGGCGCCATCGAGGGGCACCACTGAAGGCGCCTGGAGCCTGTCGCAGGTAGCCTGTAGGGCGCGGCACTTCTGCTCTACCAGCTACACGCCACAGGCTACGAGCTTTTCGCCGTGGTGGCGTGGCGGGCAAAGGGCATAATCGCCGGGTTCACCAGGCGCTCGTAATCCCGGAAGCGCACGTGGATGACGTCTTTGTGCGAGCCGGCGTTGAAGGCGATCTCCTCCTGGGTGCTCAGCCGGCTGTCCACGTACACCGGGAGGTTGTACAGATTGCCGAAGGGGGGCATGGCCCCCAACTCGCACTGCGGGAACAACTCGCCCAACTCGGCCTCGGTGGCCAGGCGCAGGCGCGACAGGCCCAGGCTGAGCCGGAGCTGCTCCAGGTCCACCACGCTGTCGGCGCACAGGACCGCCATGCCATAACCGTTCTCGCTCAGGAATACCACGGTCTTGGCGATCCCGCAGGCGGGCACGTGCTCGGCGGCGGCCACCTCCCGGGCCGTGTAGGCGGTCGGGTGGACGGTGTGCCGGTAAGTGGTGCGGTTCTGGTCCAGGTACTCTTGAAGCTTGTTCAGGACCCCCATGCTGCCCTCCTTCCTCAATGCTTCGTACTGCCGTAATAGTCCCGGAAGAAGTCCACCCCGAATGTAGCGAAAACGGGGCGGGGATGCAAGCGGGCCGCGCTGGGTGAATAATGGATAGACGCCCATGCCCAAGCGAATCCGCTTCAGCCTCAACCGCTTCGTCGAGCCGACCATCCCGGACGGCGCCGCGCAGGTGCGCTACGGCCTGGTCGAGGGGGACACCCTCTTCGAGACGCGGACGCCTTGGTCGGAGGACCAAGGGGCGGCCTACCGCCTGGCGGATGTGCGCCTGCTGCCGCCCTGCTGGCCGTCCAAGATCGTGGGAGTGGGCCGCAACTACCGTGAGCACGCCAGCGAGCTGGGCAACCCGGTGCCCGCCGAGCCGCTGATCTTCCTGAAGCCGCCCTCGGCGGTGGCTGCCCACGGAGACCACATCATCTATCCAGCCATCTCCGAGCGTGTGGACTTCGAGGGCGAGCTGGGCGTGGTCATCGGCCGGCGGGCCCGCTTCGTGCGGCCGCAGGAGGCCGAGAACTACGTGCTGGGCTACACCTGCGTGAACGACGTCACCGCGCGGGACCTGCAACGCAAGGACGGGCAGTTCACGCGGGGGAAAGGGTTCGACACCTTCTGCCCGGTGGGGCCCTGGATCGTGCCGTGCGGGGAGGTGGACTTCGAGCGGCTGCGCCTGCGCACCCTGGTCAACGGCCAGGTCCGGCAGGACGCCTCCGTGCAGGAGATGATCTTCCCGGTGGGAGCCATCATCGCCTTCGTCACCCAGTTCATGACGCTGGAACCCTGGGACCTGATCGCCACGGGGACGCCCTCCGGGGTGGGGCCGCTGGCGCCGGGCGACGTGGTGCGCGTCGAGATCGAAGGCGTGGGCGCCCTCGAAAACCGCGTGGTGCGGGGGTGAGGGGAGTGGTGGCGGCGAGGGCAGGCGAACGAGGCGCGGCGGAATGGGCCAGTGAACCGTCAGGTTTCTGGCAGTTGAACGATGTCCCGCCAGTCTGAGAGAATCGTCATGGGTGTTCGACATGAACTCGGCGACTTCATCGGTCTTTGACCTGAGCCCGCCTGAGAAGCTTCAGCTCGTTGAGGACCTGTGGGACGACCTGGCGGCAACTCCCGAGGCGGTGCCAGTTCATGAGTGGCAGCTTCAGGAGCTGGCGCGGAGGAAAGGCAATCTGCTGAAAAACCCGGGCTCGGGACTTGCGTGGGCGGAAGTCCACCGAAGGATCCGCAGCCGCCGTGGCCGCTGAACTGGTCATAGCCCCCGAGGCCGAACAAGATCTGGCGGACGCCTACGCCTGGTACGAGATTCGTCGGCCGGGGCTAGGTGAGGAGTTCTTAAGCTGCGTGGGTGCCTGCATTGAGGCGATCCGCCGGAGGCCCGAGATCCACCCCCTCGTCTTCGAGGACTATCGCCGGGGCTGGTGCGCCGTTTCCCCTACGCGGTGTTCTACGAACACGCACAAGCCCGTGTGACCATCTACGGCGTGTTTCACGCCTCCCGCGACCCGGGCAAGTGGCGTCAGCGCCTTCCCTGAGGCAGTGTCGGGCCAGAGGCCCGGCAGTGTGGGCCCTCATCGGTGCTGGTGTCGCGCCGCACTCCCGCTGAAAGGCGGCGGGTGTGCCGAACCGGGGGCACGGAGCCAGACAGAAGGCGTATTATTTGGTAATAGCTGACGATGAGCGACCCCACTCCGGGCACAGGCGTTGCGCCACCGCGCTTTCGCAAGGGTGACAGTGTGGTCCTGCGGACCACTATGGAGTTGGGAAATGTCGTCGAAGACCCTGTGCTTGATGGTGGCGAGTTCTGGTACCGGGTCCGGTTCGTACGCCGTGTGGAGAACGTTGTCGAACAGGATCTGGACCCCTTGACCGACGAGCACCTGAACCTGGAACGTCTGGTCAAGTCTGGGCGGTGGGGCACCATCCAGGCATTTCGGTGCGCCCTGACCGTCGAGCGGATCACCCATTCAAACCGGAGCACGGTCTACTCATTCAACGCCCAGCGGATTCTCTTCGAACCATATCAGTACAAGCCCCTCCTGAGAGTACTTGATTCCTTCGACCGGAAACTGCTGATTGCGGATGAAGTAGGCCTCGGGAAGACGATCGAGGCCGGCCTGATACTAACCGAGCTCGAAGCCCGCCAGGAACTCGATAGGGTGATTGTGGCCTGCCCCTCACGCTTGCGCGACAAGTGGCGCGAGGAGCTGAATAGGAAGTTTAACCAGGATTTCGAGGTCTACACCAGCCAGACCCTTCGGGAGTACGTCACTAGACTGTCCCAGAATCCCGAGAGGGGCCGGCTGCGCGGTATCATCTCGATGCAGACGCTGCGAAACCAGGATCTGTGCCAGTTGCTCGACGCGAGAGTCGGCTACCTGGACCTGGTTATCGTGGACGAGGCCCATCACGGGCGCAATCCATCCACCCAGACGGCTGATATGCTCCAGGATCTGGCAAGAATGGGCGGAGCCGTCCTTTTCCTGACGGCCACGCCCTTGCATTTGGGTACTCGAGATCTGTTCACCCTCCTGAACGCACTCCGTCCCGCGGATTTCCGCGATCCGGAGGTTTTCCGCAGGATGCTGCACGACCATAGCGGAATTCACCGGGCCAGGGCCCTGGTAAGGTCGGGAAATCCGACGAACCTCCCGACGGCCGCCACTGAGCTGGAGGGCATTTTCGGTGACGATGGCCGGCGCACCGCCGATCCGCTGGCTGCCCATGTCATCCGCGATCTAACGAGCGATCCGCCTCAGGACCGCCGCGGCTGGATCGAGCTGGAGCGCCGCATTGACGAACTCCACCCCCTGTCAACGGTCTTGACTCGCACACGGAAGCGAGACGTACAGCAGGATGTCGCCGTTCGGCGCGCCGCCGTTCTAAGCTGCACCTGGACGGACGACGAGGACAGAGCCTACCGCCAGCTCGTGGGCGGCACGGGCTCGCTCGGCTGGATTTCTGAACGGCTCAGCCTCGGACAGATCCAACGAGCGCGCCAAGCCGCCAGCAGCATTCACGCGGCCATTCTCTCCGTCTCGGGCAGCGGCATCCAGACGGACGACGATGCCACTGAAATCACTGATATCCTGCCCAGCGAGGTGGAGCCGATGGCCCAGCCGGAGAATGTGGTTCCGGGCCGCGCCCTGGCGGTGCCGGCTTGCGACTCGAAGTTCACCCGGTTGCTGGAGTTGTTGCAGGCCGTGTGGCAGGAGGAAGCCGACGCGAAGATCCTCATTTTCACGTTTTTCGTGGGCACGGCGAAGTACTTGGCCGACCGGCTGGGAAGGGCGGGGCACCGTTCGCTATGGATCGCCGGGGAGGTGCGCTCGGACCCGAGGGACCCGGAACGCGATGAGCGTGGCCGCCGTATGCGCCGTTTTCGCGAGGACTCCGCCATTCGGGTGCTGGTGTCAACCGAGGTGGGCAGCGAGGGCCTGGATTTCCAGTTCTGCCATCACGTGGTCAACTACGACTTGCCGTGGAACCCCATGGTGGTCGAGCAACGGATAGGCCGAATCGATCGGTACGGCCAGCGCGCCAAGATCGTCCACATCCACAACCTCGTGGTTGCAGGCACCGTCGAAGACAGAATCCTCCACAGACTGTACGAGCGCATCGGTATCTTCCGGGAGAGCATCGGCGATCTGGAGACGATCCTTGGAGAAACCGTCCGCGACTTGCAGCGCGAATATCTGAGCGGGCAACTGAGTCCCGAAGAGGCGGAACAGAAAGTCGAGCAGGCTGCGCAGGCCATCGAAACTCGGCGAATGGACGCGGAGGGGCTCGAGGCAGTTGCGGGGCAGTTGTTCGGTCACGAGGAATTCATTCGCGATGAGATGCAGCGTGTGGGGCGGCTCGGGCGGCACATCAGCGGCCAGGCCATCCTCGCGGTTCTCGAGGCTTACCTCAAGGCGTGTCATCCCGAAGTTCGGATCTGGCCAGAGCACGACCAGATCTATGCGCTCTCGTTGACCGGTTCTCTGGAGCACGAGATCCGACTGGCCTGCCCCTCGGGTCAGGTCTGGTTTCGAAGGGCCCGTGACAGGCGTTTCTTGTTCACGACCGACGGCGCCATCGCCTTCGATCACCCGGAAGTTGAACTGGTGAACGCCTCGCACCCGCTGTTGCGTGCTGCTGTGGCCGCGTTGAAACCGCGGTTGGATACGCCGGCGGCTCTGGTGGGACAGACTTCGCTCGACATTGCGGCTGACGAGGACGCCGAGGTTGTTCCCGGAACCTACTTCGTCCTCGTGGTCGCACACGAGGTCATGGGTATCCGCAGTCGGCGGGATCTCGACCCGCTGGTCTGGTCCGTTGAACGAGGCCGCATTATCGATGCCGAAGCCGGCGAGCGGCTACTTCACCTGGTGACCGAGAGCGGCCAGGAGTGGGCGCAGGCCGAACCGGCCCCTGCAATGCCCGGCGAGGTCTGGAGTGCCATTATGTCCGAGGGGCGCAGGCGAAACCAGGCCATCCGAAAGCGCAGAACCGAGGAGAACGAAGCCTCCTATGAGCGCCGGCGGGCCATCATACACGCAGAGTACGAACACACATGCACGGACATCCGGGGCCGCCTTGAGACGGCGAGAAGCCGGGGCAGAGCCGAGCAGGTACTGGCGCTGTTCGAAGCCCAACTGGCGAAGGCCGAGGACCGGTATCACCAGCGGATCGCAAGCCTGGAGAGTGGCAAACAAGTGCAGACGCGGTTGTCGGATCCGATCGGCGCGTGTGTTGTCAAGGTGCGCAGGAGGTCAGTGGTGACTCCATGATCCTGCGATTCCGAGGTCTGGCTGGGCGGGTGCTTCGGTTTCTGTTGCCTAGCGCCACGCCAAGGCAGCGAGCGCCCGAGTTGCCCCCGGCCGGATCGGTGCCTGGATCGGCGGCGCAGCGGGCCGAACCTGCTGAGTTGAGTACGATGGTAGCACCACCAAGCCCCCAGGCCCCACCGTCCCGGGCGCCTCGGAGTGACCTGGCAGTCGTCATCGGACTGGATTTCGGCACGTACTCGACCAAGGTTGTTTTGCGCCGGCGCGGCGAGCAGCAGGGGACGGTGGTACGCGTCGAGCCGCCGGTGGAGGGTTACCCGACGTTTGCCTCGCCTTCCCTCGTTAGAGTATCGGACGATGCCATTTCCTTTGGCGGAGAGGCACTGGCCGGCCGACTTGGCGCGCTGTTCAGCTCGCTGAAGTTGGACCTTCTCGGCGGCTTCAACGACGTACATCAGGACTGGCCCACTCCGGATCTGCTGGCAGCACTGTACATGTCGTGGGTGCTGCGACGGGTGAAGGCGTACATCGACGCTCGCTACGGTGAGGAAGGGGCTAAGGTTCTCCTCAACGTGGCAGCGCCAATGGACCATTACGAGAGTGCAGCCTTGAAATCGCGGTACCTGAGAATCGTCCGCGCCGCCTGGGAATCCGTGTATGGCGCGGAACCGGTTGGAGTGGAACAAGGCCTTAGTCTCGCGGATGCGGTTCACCGGTTTGCGCCTTGGCTTGCTGAGGGTACAGTACCCGATCCAACGGTTCGGGCCTACGAGGTGCTCCCTGAGACGATTGCACCCATCGTATCTCTATCGCGGGACCCGCGAATGGACCCAGGGATGTACCTGATTGTGGACATGGGCGCGGGTACGACAGAGTTGTCCATCGACTACGTGGAGGCGCCAGGAGGCGATCAGAACGTTCTCTGCTACTATGACGAGTCGGTGAGGCTCGGGGCGGATCAACTCCAGAACCCCTCCGTCGCAGAGGACGGGGATCACCTGATCAGGGAGTTCCTGCGCGCAGTGCGCCGGACATGGGGCGAAGGCTACGAGAAGGACGCCAGGAACCACGCTGCCCGCCATCGTTGGAAGCAGCTCTCAATCCTGCTGGCCGGAGGTGGGACCTTTCGTTCTGACGTTTTGACGACGATTAGGAGCAACCGGCGAGCCGTGATGCATGCTTTCGCGCCCGAAGACGTTACCTACAGCGTCCTCCGTCATGCTCCATGCGACATCGACTTTGGTCCCGGCGAGGGCCCGAATCCGCCCGACGCTTCTCTGCTTGCAGTCGCAAACGGCCTGGCCTTTCCGCGGATGCAGTGGCCCGTCGTATACCCGCCGTCCGACGTGCCTGATCTGGAGGGCACACCCCAGCGGGAACGCGGTGACCCACTCTGGTACCTGGAGCGATAGCAGAATCATCCGCAAGGCGCCCCTTGCGCTCGGCCCGTGTGCTGGTAGCGTTTCCTCACACACCAGTTCATGACCCTGGAACCCTGGGACCTGATCGCCACCGGGACGCCGGCAGGGGTGGGGCCGCTGGCGCCGGGCGACGTCGTGCGCGTCGAGATCACCGGCATCGGTGCGCTGGAAAACCGCGTCGTGCGGGGGTGAACCGCGCGCCCATTCTGCAGTAGCCTGCTGTGCGCGAGTGGAAGGAGAATCCACCTAGCCGGACGGGCGCACTTCCGGCGGCACACGCTCAAGCACTCCCGCCAGTATGTCGCCTGCCAGCCGGCGGGCCGCCTGCACTTCTGTTTCACTCGGCTCTGGGGGGCTGTCCGGGTAGCGGAATGCCCAAGCCTACTCGGTCAGCATGTCCGCGGCGGCCAGCAGCGGGGCCAGGGTGGGGTCGATCGCGATGCACTGCCGGCCCAGCGCCTCCAGATCGTGGGTCTTCCGGAAGGGTTCATCGTGCCAGGTCAGGAACGCCTTCAACGCTTTCTCAGCGGCTTGCTGGCAATGAAACAAGGCGTCCTCGACATCTGGATCCGCTGTCGAAAGCAGCGACTCAACGCGACGCACGTCGGCGAGGCTCTTCTGGAGCCAGGCCCGCGTGTTCGCGACAAGCAACGGATCCAGCGGCATAGAGCAGTCTGCCCTCGCGGAGGATGGTGGACGGCAGGGAGGCTTTCAGGTGCAACTGCCGGTCGAAGCCGGTGACTGTGGTGACCAGGACATCTTTGGTGATGCCGAGGCCGCGCAACGCTTCGTACGCTCTTCTGCTCCGCCGCTGGCCAGGTGGAGCTTCGTCCGGAACCACGACCATGAGATCGTAGTCGCTGTCGGGACCAGCGTCCCCCCGCGCGGCGGAGCCGAACAGGTAGATGCGCAAGGGCTGGTAGGCGTCCACCAGGCGGCGGACCACCTCCCCGAGGACCGCGTCGCTGGCGGAAGGTACTTCCAGAATGCTGCTCGGGCCGCTCACAGCTTGATTCTAGAACAGCCGGAAGCCCACCGTCTCGCGGAGGCTATCATGAAGGAGGATGCGCCGGATCGCAGCTCTGATGTGCCTGCCGCTGGCGGCCCTGGCCGCCCAGCGGTGGGTGGAGTTCCGCTCGGGGCCTTTCGTGGTGCTGTCGAGCGCCGGGGAGCGCGGCGGGCGGGAGGCGCTGGCCCAGCTCGAGCAGCTTCACTGGGGCCTGGCCGCGGTGCTGAGCCAGCAGGAGCTGAAGACGCGCTGGCCGGTACGGGTGGTGGTGCGTAGAGGACAGGACGGGAGTCCTGTTTCACCGAGGCTCACGCGGGATGCTTACACCGGCGCGGTGACGGCCCGCGCGCCCATCCCGCGCGAGTGGATGCGCGAGTGCGCCCGCATTCTGATCGAGCCGGGCGCCGGGCGGCTGCCCGCGGAGTTCGAATCCGGCCTGGCGGACTTCTACTCGAACTTCGAGGTGCGGGGCTCGACCCTCATCGCCGGCCAGCCGCTGCCGGAGGCCGCGCGCAGCCTGAATTGGGCGCGCATACATCTGCTGAGCACCCAGCCTGACTACTACGGACGGCTGCGCGTGCTGCTGTACAACCTCGGGCAGGGCGCCGAGCCGGAGCCCGCCTATGCCAATGCGCTACGCATTACACCAGCGGAGATCGAACGTCAGGCCGCCGCGCACCTGGCAGCGGGAAAGTTCACCACCGTCGAGCTGTCGGGCCGCCCGCTCAACCCGCAGCGGGACTTCACCGCCCGCGTTCCCAGCCTGGCGCCGGAGATCGTCCTGGCTGATTTGACCCTGGACCGCGCCGCCTACGCGGCGATCCTACAGCGCCAACCCGAGAGCGTCGAGGCGCTGGAGGGACTCGGCCTGGCCGCGCTGCGGGAGAAGCGTCCCGATGAGGCGCGTACCCGCCTGGAGGCGACGTGCCAGGCGGGCAGCGCGAACGCTCGCGTGTGGCTCGAATACGGGAGGCTGGCGGGCGACCGCAAGGCGTTGGAGAAGGCGGCCCAGCTCAACCCCGGCTGGGCCGAGCCGCACTTCCTGCTGGCGCAACGGGAGACCGATTTCAAAGCGAAAATCGAGCGTCTGAAGAAAGCGGCATCTCTGGAGCCGCACAACGCCGCCTACCAGCAGGCTCTCGAGGGGCAACGGGCCGCGCTGGTGGAATTCGAGGCGGCCGAGCGCCGCCGCGCCGAAGAGGAGAAGCGGCGGGAAATCGAGGCCCTGAAGGCCGAGGCGCTGGCCCGCATCCGGGCGGCGGAGGCCCGGGCCAACCGCCAGGACCCACCGGGCATCTCCGAGCGCAAGGTCGAGGAGTGGTGGGAAGGCCCCAAGCCGGAGGGCAAGGTGCGCGGGCGGCTCCGCCAGATCGACTGCCTCGGCAGGGTGCTCCGCGTGGTGATCGACACCGACGGCCAGACCACGCGCCTGCTGATCCGCGATCCGAAGAAGGTGGTGGTGCTGGGCGGGGGCACGCTGGAGCTGGCCTGCGGTGCGCAGCGCGCGCCGCGCCTGGTGGTGATTGAGTACTTCGTGAAACCCGATGCCAAGCTGGCCGCGGCCGGCGAGGTAGCCACCATCGAGTACCAGTAGATGCGGACACCTTTCTCGAGAACCGGGGACAGGCCGGGGTGTCCACGGGGGGACACCCAAGCCAGTCCCCGGTTCTGGCTGCCCGTGCCGACGCGCTGGCTGGTGCTGGGCGTCTTCGTGCTGTCCTCCGCGCTGAACTACCTGGACCGCCTGCTGGTGCCGGCGCTGGCGCCGCGGCTGAAGGAAGAGTTCCACCTGAGCAACGCCGACTACGGCCTGGTGCTGGCGGCCTTCTCGGTGGTGTACGCGGCCTGTGCGCCGTCTGCCGGCTGGTTCATCGACCGTATCGGATTGAACCGCGGCATCAGTCTGGCGGTGGGTTTCTGGTCGCTGGCCGCCATGTCGATTTCACTTGCCGGAGGCTTGGCCGCTCTGATGCTCTGCTACGCCGCGCTGGGACTGGCGCAGGCAGGGGGGATTCCGGCCAGCGGGAAGGCGATCGCCTTGTACCTGGAGCCGCGGGAGCGGGCTTTGGGCAGCGCCGTCAGCCAGGTCGGCCTCAGCCTGGGGGCGATGGTGGCCCCGCCGCTGGGCGTCTGGCTGGCCCTGCACTACGGCTGGCGGTGGGCGTTTGTGGTGGCCGGAGCGGCGGGCCTGCTGTGGATCCCGCTGTGGAACGCGGTGGCGCGTGCGGCGCCGGCCCCGGGCGCTCCGGCGGTCGGCCGAACTGCTGCCCTGTTGCGCGACCCGCGGCTATGGGGCATTGTCGCGGCCAACGTGCTCGCCATGACAGTCTACACGCTGTGGAGCAACTGGACCATGGTCTTCCTGGTGCAGGCGCATTCGCTGAGCCTGGCCCAGAGCGCGTGGCTGGCCTGGATGCCGCCCGTGGCGGCCAACCTGGGCGGCCTCGCCGGCGGATGGCTCTCGATGCGCTGGATCCGCGGCGGATCGGCGCCGGCGCCCGCGCGCCTGCGCGCCTGCCTGGTGGCGGCCCTCCTGCTGCTGGTGACGGCTGCCGTTCCCTGGCTGCCCGGAGCGACGTTGGCCACGGTCGGCATCTGCCTCAGTTATTTCTGGGTGGTGGCCTTCAGCGTGAACCTCTATGCTCTGCCCCTGGATATGTACGGCGCCGCGCGCGCGGCCTTCGCCACCGCCATGCTGACCTCGGCCTACGGGGCCATGCAAGCGGTGTTCTCGCCGCTGACTGGCGCGCTCATCGACCGCTGGGGCTTTCACCCGGTGTGCGCGATCGTGGCGGCGCTGCCGCTCGCCGCCTGGCTGGTGCTGAGGCGCACGCAGGGGGCGGAATGAAGAGCGCGCTCAAACGCCTGCTGTGCGGCCTGCTGGGCAAGGATCCCGAAGCGGTGGTGGTGAGCTTCCTCACCGGCGAGGAGGGGCGGGCGCGCGCCATGGCCGCGGAGGCGCAGCGGTTGATCCCCGGCCGGCGGCACTTCGTGGTGAGCGTGGGCGAGTGCGCCCAGGTGCGCGGGGCGGAGCTGGTGGCTCTGCGGCCCGGCTCCGCCTGGGAGCTTTGCCGCCAGCTTCGCCGCGTCTTCCGCCGCTTCCGCGTGGGCATGGCGCCTCTGCTGCTGACGTCCGATGCCGCCCATGCGCCCTTGCGGCGCGCGGCCTTTCTGCTAGCGCCGCGCAGGATCCTGGCCTTCAACACCCGGCTCGAATCGCACCATCTGAGGCTGCGGACCTTCATCCAGTCGTGGTTGTTCCTGCGCGGCGTGCAGTTGGACCGGACGCGGCTGCGGCCCCGCTGGCTGTGTCCCTGGAAGCGCGACCGCACCGAGATACCTAGGGCATACCGGATACTGAGCGGGCGGCCGCTGTGCCCGTTGCGTCCGCGCATGGCGGTGTTGTCCCCGTACTTCCCGTATCCGCTCTCGCACGGCGGCGCGGTGCGCATCTTCAACCTGCTGCGCGAGGCGGCCCGCGAGTTCGACGTCTTCCTGTTCGCCTTCACCGAGGGTGGCGAGCCTCAGGAGGTCGAGGCGGTGCTGGATTTCTGCGCCAAGGTCGTCCTGGTGGGCAAGCCCCGCTACCGGGAGCCGCGCTGGTCCACCCTGACGCCGCCGGAAGTGTGCGAGTACCGTTCCCCGGTGATGCGGCGGTTGTGGAAGCAGCTCGGCCGGGAGTTCCGCATCCGTCTGCGGCAGATCGAGTACACGCAGTTGGCTCCGTATGGCGCGGAGATCCTGGTCGAGCACGACGTGACCTGCGACCTCTACCGCCAGGTCTACGAGCGGGCGCGCACGCTGGCCGCCTGGTGGGACTGGTGGCGCTGGCGGCGCTTCGAGTCGCGGGCGGTGGGCCGCTTCGCCCGCGTGGTGACCATGTCGGAGAAGGACTCCTTCCTGCTGGGGCTGGCCCAGGGCACGCTGGCGCTGCCGCATGCGCGGGTCATCCCCAATGGGGTGGACTTGCGGCGGTTCCGGCCGCAGCCGGAGCAGCCCGGGCGGCGGCTGCTGTTCATCGGCTCGTTCCGGCACTTCCCCAACATCGTGGCCTACCGGTTCCTCACCGAACAGGTGTGGCCGCGGCTGCGCGAGGAAATGCCGGATGTCACGCTGACCGTGGCCGCCGGGCCGGACGCGGAGCTGCACTGGCGCGCGCAGGCGGACTCGCTGCGCCCCGTGGTTCCTGAGGGCGTGCGCCTGCGGGGATTCGTGAGGGATGTGCGCTACCTCTACGCCGAGGCCAGCCTGGTGGTGGTTCCCACCCTGGTCTCGGCCGGCACCAATGTAAAGGTGCTCGAAGCCATGGCCATGGAGCGGGCTGTGGTCTCGACCGCTTGCGGCTGCGCGGGCTTGGGTCTGGAGCATGGGGTGAGCGTCTGGATCGCGGATACCGCCGAGGATTTCGCCGGTGGAATTGCGCGCCTGCTCGTGGACCAGGACCAGCGCCAGGCGCTGGCCCGCGCCGCCCGGACGCACGCGGAGGAGCATTTCGACTGGCAGCCCCTGGGCGCGCTCCAGCGGGAGTTGTGGCGCGAGCTGTCCTCCCCCGGTCTGATGATCCGCGAGGCCGCAACTGAGGATCTGGAGGGGATCCGGCGCATCCAGGAAGCCTCTCCGGAAGCCGTCCGCTGGGAACCGGCGGACTACCTGGCCCTCGACTGCCGGGTGGCGGCGTTGGGCGAGCGGGTGGCCGGGTTCATCGTGACCCGCCGCATGGGAGAAGAGGAAGCCGAGATCCTTAACCTGGCGGTTGACCCCGCCGAGCGGCGCCGCGGGGTCGCGGCCTGGCTGGTGGGCGAGACGCTTTCCTCGGCCCCGGGCCCCTGGTTTCTGGAGGTGCGGGCCTCCAACCAGCCCGCCCGTAAGTTATACGAAAAATTCGGCTTTCGCGAAGTGGCGCGCCGCCCGGCATACTACCAGGATCCGGAGGAAGACGCGGTTGTCATGCGGCTGGAATCGTGCTAATGTCCAAAGTGACGGCGGGGCCCGCAGGAGTCCGGCCGCTCGTCCGATGAGTATTACCAAGCTTGCCTGCCACGCCACTACAGCTCACCGGCCCACCCGGCGTCGCGGTCCCGGCACAGGAGATCCCATTCCATGACCCAGGAAGAAATCAAGGCGCACCTGACAGCGACCAGCGAGGAATTCCGCAAGCTGGTCGCGCAACACGCGGAGTACGGCCAGCAACTGGAGGCGCTCACCTCGCGCCACTACCTCACCCCTGAGGAGCAGCTCGAGGAAGTGCAATTGAAGAAGCGCAAGCTTCGCCTGAAAGATCAGATGCAGCAGATGATCGACCGGCATCGCACCGAGCACCAGCCGGTCTAGAGTAGGTGCGCAAATGTCCTGGACCCGTTTGGGCCCGCGCGGGCCTCTTGTACTCGGATTCGTGTGCTGCGGCCTGCTGGCCGCCTCGCAGGATTTCACCGCCCTGGACCGCTACGTCCGGGCGCCCGATCCCTCTTTCCGGTATGAGCTGGCCAGTACCATTCCCGGCGAGGGTGTCACGACCTTCGTGCTGGACATGGTGTCGCAGAACTGGCTTACTCCAGTGGAGGTCGATCGCACCGAGTGGCGTCACTGGCTGACCGTGACCAGGCCCGATAAGGTGACCAGCCCGATCGGCCTGTTGTTCATCTCCGGCGGCTCGAACGGCGGCAAACCCCCCACGCGGGCGAACCTCATGCTGCTGGCTATAGCCCGGGAAACCGGCGCCGTAACCGCCGAGTTGCGCATGGTCCCCAACCAGCCGCTCACTTTCGCCGGCGAGAGCCAGGGGCGCCGCGAGGACTCCCTCATCGTCTACACCTGGGACAAGTTCCTGCGCACCGGCGAGGAGAAGTGGCCCGCCCGGCTGCCCATGACCAAGGCCGCCGTGCGCGCCATGGACGCGGTAACCGGCTTTCTGAAGAGCGAGCCGGGCGGCGGCGTGACGGTGGACAGGTTCGTGGTGTCCGGGGGCTCGAAACGCGGGTGGACCACGTGGACTACGGCGGCCGTGGATCGCCGCGTCATCGCCGCCGTGCCCGCGGTCATCGACACGCTCAACACCGAGAAGTCCCTGGTGCACCACTGGCGGGCTTACGGCTTCTGGGCGCCCGCGATCAAGGACTACAGCGAGATGCGCATCATGGACTGGGCCGGCACGCCCCAGATGCGCGCGCTGATGGACATCGAGGATCCCTACAGCTACCGCGACCGGCTCACCATGCCCAAGTACGTCGTCAATTCAGCCGGCGACGAGTTTTTCCCCCTGGAGTCCTCGCAGTTCTACTTCGCCGACCTGCCCGGCGAGAAGTACCTCCGCTACGTTCCCAACTCGGACCACTCGCTCAGCGACACCGACATCCCCTTCACCCTGCTGGCCTATTTCCAGTCCATCGTCACGGGCACGCCGCGCCCGCGCTTCTGGTGGAAGACCGACCGCGAGGCCGGAACCATCCGCCTGCGGACTCTGGATGCGCCTTCGCAGGTGCTGCTGTGGCAGGCCACCAATCCCAAGGCCCGCGACTTCCGCATGGTCACCATCGGCAAGACGTGGACCAGCGCGCCGGTCACGGGCGAGAACGGCATCTACACGGCGGCGCTCTCCAAGCCCAAGGAAGGCTACACGGCGTTCTTCCTGGAGCTGACCTTCCCCAGCGGCGGCAAGTTCCCCCTTAAGTTCTCCACCGACGTTGTGGTGACCCCCAACGCTTACCCCTTCCCGCCGCCTGCCACCCAGCCAGTGGGGCGGCTCCCCTGAGCCGCAGACGGCCCCCAGGTCGGCTCAGCACCGGCCTGGGGGCCGGTGCGCGGGCGTGGGCGCCCGCCGCACAGAAACCTGGGGACAGCCCGCGTGTTTCCCGCGAGCCGTGGGCAGAGGAGGGGACGAGGAGGGGCAGTACGGGCCATCCGCCAGTGGCGTACCGCGAGCATGAAAACCCTGGGACAGGCCGGGGCGTCCACGGGGTGACGCCCGAGCCAGTCCTGGGTTTTCAAGACAGCCCGCGTGTTTCCCCGCAGCGGCTACAGGCAGGCGGCAATGCGGTCCAGCGCCTCCATCAGGTTCTCGTAGGAGCTGGCGTAGCTGAGGCGCAGGTAGCCTTCGCCCCAGGCGCCGAAGGCGGTGCCGGAGAGGCAGGCCACGCCGGCCTGCTGAAGCAGGCGCTCGGCCAGGTCGCGGGAATCCCGCCCCGCGCCGCGGACGTTGGCGAAGGCGTAGAACGCCCCGCCCGGGCGGGCGCAGCGCACTCCCGGCAGCCGGTTCAGCCCGTCGCAGAAAGCGTCGCGGCGGCGGCGGAATTCAGCCACCATGCGGTCCACATCGTCCTGCGGGCCTTCCAGAGCGGCCAACCCGGCTCGCTGGGTGAAGCTGGCGGTGCAGGAGTTCGAGTTCACCATCAGCTTGCCCACTGCCTCGATGAGCCACTCCGGCATCACCCCGTAGCCGATCCGCCAGCCGGTCATGGCGTAGGTTTTCGAGAAGCCGTCCAGGAGGATGGTCTTTTCGGACATGCCCGGAACACTGGCGATCGAGAAGGGCGGCTGATCGTACCAGATGCGCGAGTAGATCTCGTCGGAAAGCACCATCAGGTCGCGGTCGCGGACCAGTTCGGCGATGGCGCGGATCTGCTCCTCGGGGATCACTCCACCGGTGGGGTTCTGCGGGGAGTTCAGGATCAGCATGCGGGTCTTGTCGGAGAGGTGGTCCCGCAGCCAATCCAGGTCGAGGGAGAAGCCGCGCTCCTCGATGAGGGGCATGGCCACGGGCACGGCCCTTAGATACTGGATCATGGACTCGTAGATGGGGAAGCCGGGGTTGGGGTAGATCACCTCGTCGCCGGGATCCAGCAGGGCCAGCATGGGAAAGAAAATAATGGGTTTACCGCCCGGCACGATGGCCACGTTGCGGGGATCCGCCGGGATGAGGCGGGTGCGGCTGACGTAGGCGGCCACGGCCTCCCGCAGCTCGGGGTAGCCCAGCGCCGGCCCGTAGTGGGTCCAGCCCTGGTCCAGGGCCTGCTTGGCGGCCTCGACGATGTGGGCCGGGGTGGCGAAATCCGGCTCCCCGATCTCCAGGTGGATGATGTTCCGCCCCTGGGCTTCCAGCGCCCGAGCACGGGCTAGCACCTCGAAGGCCGTTTCCGTCCCGATCCTCTGCATCCGCTCCGCCAGCTTCATGTTCCGCTGATCCCTTCCTATAATCGAAGTAGCGCCTAAGGTAGTGCACGCTCGTGGCCCTGCCGCCGTCTACAAATTATAGGCGCATGGGAAGTCTGGCACTAGTCCATATGGGGGAAGCCCTCCAGCCGGCGCTCGAGGACGCACTCGACCGGCAGAACCAGTTCATCGCCGGGAACCTGCGCCGCATCTTCCTGCTGGTCTACCGCATGGTCGGCAACGTGGCCGACGCGCAGGACCTCACCCAGGAGGTGTTCATCAAGGCGCTCCAGCGGCGGGAGCAGCTCAAGGATGCCGAGAAGGCCGCGCATTGGCTGTCGCGCATCGCCACCAACACCGCCATCGACTTTCTGCGGCGGCACGGGCGGGTGAGCTTCTGCGAGCTGGAGAACCTGGTCGAGCCGCTGCGCACTCCGCCGGCGGCCAGCCCGGAGCAGCTTCTGCTGAACGCCGAGCGGCGCGAGTTGCTCGAGGAGGGGTTGCAGATGCTGACTGAAAGGGAACGCGCCGCGCTGCTGCTGCGCGACGTCGAGGACCTGCCGGCCGAAGAGGTGGCCCGCCATCTGAACTGCTCGAAGGCCACCGTGCGGTCGCACATAGCCAACGCCAGGGCCAAGTTCCGCCACTTTCTGGCGAAGAGGAAATCCTGATGCACCCCAGGGAAGCCGATCTGGCGCTGTACGCCGGGGGCGACACCGGCCTCTGGAGCCGGCATCGTGTGTCCCGGCACGTGCGCGAGTGCGCGCGCTGCGCCGGCCTGGTGCGCGAGTTCCAGGCGTTGCGCCAGTGGACCCGCGCCCAGGACGAGCTGCCGGACGGCGTCGAGTGGATGCGACTGTCCGCGGACATGAAGGCCAACATCCGGGTGGGCCTGGCGGCGGGCGAGTGCGTCGAACCTGCCGCGGAGGCGGCCGGATGGAGGCTCTGGCGGCCGGCGCTGGCGCTGCCCGCGCTGCTGGTGGTGGCGCTGGGGTGGTGGCTGCAAAGCTGGCCGCCGCCGGTCCCGATAGCGGAGCGAGCCTCTCCCGCGGGACTGGTCATTCGCGCCGGCTCCGGATCGCTCGAAGTGCAGCAGGACGGGCGCGGAATGGCGCTGCTTTATCCCCGTACCAGCCAGGTGACGCTGACGGCCAGCGGCGGGGCGCTGCGCGCCCGCTACGTGGACGCCGACACCGGCTACGTGACGATCAGCCATGTGTACACGCAATAGGCAGTCGCGCGCGAGAATGGGGACAGCACGGAGCCATGCCGGCGCGCCGGCGCCCAGAAGAATGAAAATCGGGGGACAGGCTGGGGTGTCCACGGAGGGACACCCGAGCCAGTCCCCGATTTTCAAGAGAGACAGCCATTCTTCCGAACCGGGCAATGCTCGGCGGCCAGCCGCTTCTCGCGCCCGAAAAATGGTGTCAGTCCCCGTTCTTGTCCTGTTGTGCGGCGCGGCGCTGGCCCTGGCCGCCCAGGAGCCCGCGCGCACTGGCGCTTTCCGCATCAACTTCCCGGCGGACTCGCCGGTGACGCTGGTGAGCGCCGACTGGGGTGAGTCGCGCACCTCGACGCTAGGTGGGGCGCTGGCCATCGAGCTGCGCACCGCGCTCACCTTGCGCAACTCCAGTCCTCAGCGCGTGCGCGGCGTCACCCTGCTGGTGCTGGCCCAGGAAGTGGCGCCCGGCGGGAAGGCTTCCGTGTCGGTGCCCAGCCTGGACGTGCGCGCCGGGGAGACCTTTCCGGTGCGGATCGACCTGCGCCTGCTCCACCCGGTGCGCTCCGGCGGGGCCTTGGTCGAGGTGGGACTGGATGGCGTGCTGTTCGAGGACCTGAGCTTCTATGGCCCCAACCGGCTCAATTCGCGGCGCGCCATGACGGTGTGGGAACTGGAGGCGCGGCGAGACCGGCAGCACTGGAAGTCGGTGCTGGAGGCGCGGGGGCCGGAGGGCCTTCGTCAGGAGGTCCTGGCCAGCCTGGCGCGGCAAAGCGAGCGCGCTGGCCTGGACGTGCAGGTGAGCCGGCGCGGGCGCGTGACTGCGGCGGGCGCGGAGCAGGAGCGCCATTTCGCGTTTCTGCACCTGCCGGGCGCGCCGCTGGAGCCGGTGAGCGGCCTGGTCCGCGTCAGCGGCAACGAAGCGCGCGCCGCGCGGCTCGAGGTGCTGAACCGCTCCAGCCGCCCGGTGCGCTACTTCGAGATCGGCTGGATCATACGCGACCGCCAGGGGCGCGAGTTCCTGGCTGGCTCGGTTCCCGCCGCCGATCCCGCCCTTCGTCTGGGTCCGGGGCAGAAGGGTGTGGCCGCGGAAGATGCCACGCTGCGGTTCGCGCTGCGGCCCGGCCAGCCCCTGAGCATCGACACCATCACCGGTTTCGTCAGCCAGGCGGAGTTCGACGACGGCCAGATCTGGATCCCCGATCGCGCCGCGCTCGCTGATCCGAAACTGAGCCGCCTGCTGCCCCCATCTCCCGAGCAGCAGCGCCTGGCCGACCTCTACCGCAAGCGCGGCCTGGCCGCCCTCCTCAGCGAGCTGAAGAAGTTCTGAGGTGGCCCTGGCGCACCGCCAGGGTGATCGCCGGTTGGCTGCGCTTGCCCGCCACACTCACCCGGCGGCTTCCAGGATCCACTCTTCGGCCAGCCGCTGCTCGAAAACGCACCGGAAGCCCGGCTCCCCCGCGAGCGGCGCGTCATGCACCATACACCGCTCGGGACACTCGCGCGCGCAGTGGAAGACGTTGATGCAGTCCCGGCACCTTGCAGGGATGGCCAGGGCGGCGTGCCGGTGGGCGGCGATGCGCCCGGCATCCAGCGTGATCTCACCCTTCTGGCCGTCCCAGCGTCCCACGATCAGCGGGTGGCTCCCCGCGAGGCCGCCTTCGGCCAGGAAGAAGCAGGCCGTTACCGCCCCGTCCGGCAACAGGTGCAGGGCGTCCTGGAGCACATTGCAGTAGGGGCCGTGCAGCTCGTCGAGCGCCACTCCGGCGAACCGCAGGTCACACCCGCGCCGCCGGGCCTCGCGTTGGGCCTCGAGGAAGTGTGCGACAAACCCGTCGGCGTCCTCCGGGCGGAAGAGCGGCGCGGGTGACCCGTGCACGCTGTACACCGGCTCGAAGCGCAACTCGCGGGCGCCGAGCCGTTCCTGAAGCCAGGCCACGATCTCAGCCTGCCGCGCGACGGTCTCCGGGGTAATGGTCGTCCGGACACTGAAGCGTCCGCCTGCTTCGGCGAGTACCCGCGCCGTGCGCTCCACTTGAAGAGAGGATCCGCCGCCCGACCGCAGCGGACGCTGCCGGTCCTGAATGTCCGGCGGTCCGTCGCAGGAAAGCCCGATGAGGTCGAGATTTCGAGCCAGCCAGTGGGCCCGGTCCTCGGCGAGCACGCCGTGGGTGGCGAGAAAAGCGAAGCAGCCAGTGCCGGCTTCGGCCGCGATGCGACGCGTACCCTCCACCAGCCGCTGCACCAGCTCCCAGTGCATGGTGGGCTCGCCGCCCCCGTGCAGGATCAGGTGCCAGGGCCGACGCTTGGCCGCCGCGCCGCGGGCCACCAGCCGCGCGGCGCCCAATACTGCGTCCTCCCCGGCCACGGTTGAGTTCCTACGCCGGGCCGGCGTGATCGCAAAGCAGTAGGGACAGGCCAGCTCGCACTGGTTGCTGAGGTAGACAGTGAGCCGTATTGGGGCGAACTCCGCATCCGCGCGCCGGCTCCACTCCTCCACCGCGCGCCGGGCGGGTTCACGCAGCCGGTCCGCCGCCAGGGGCTCCGCTTCCCCCGGGCGTAGCGCCAGCACATGCCCGGGCGTGTAGAGCACCCGCACGGGGCCGCGCTCCAGCCGGAACAGCGGCAAGACCGGATCCACTCGCGAGACCTTCGGACGCACTGGCCCCATGGTAGCGCGGTCGCATTGGTGAAAGCCTGTAGTACAATTGTCGCTCCGGCCACTGCCCAGGGAGAACACCAAGGTGATGCGCCTGACTCTTCGCACAGCCACGACGGGGTTGCTCGCCGCGGCGGCCCTGCTCCTGGTTTCGCTGGCTGCGGGTCAATCCGGCACGCTGCTGACCACCGCAGGCACCGGCGCGTACGGGTTTTCCGGTGACTGGGGGCGCGCCGGAGCGGCCCAACTGGACACCGTCTACGCGCTGGCCGCCGACGCCCAGGGCAATGTGTACGTGGCCGATAGCTGGAACCACCGCGTCCGCCGTATCGCTTCCGACGGCGTAATCTCGACGGTGGCGGGCACGGGAGAAGAGGGCTTCTCCGGAGACGGCGGAGCGGCGGGCAGCGCCCGGCTGTTCTGCCCGCGCGGCCTGGCCGTGGATGCGCAGGGAAACCTCTACATCGCCGACTCAATGAACCACCGGGTGCGCAAAGTCACTCCCGCCGACAAGATGGGCACGGTGGCCGGCACGGGCGCCGCGGGGTCTGTGGACCGAGCGCGCTGCCGCTGCCTGCGTCCCTGGGCGGGGCCTCCGTCACCATCGGAGCGCGTGCGCTGCCCTTGACGTACGTCTCCGCCGGCCAGATTGATGCCCAGGCGCCGGCGGATCTTCCTGCCGGCCGAGTGTCGCTCAAGGTGACCTACAGCGGCGTCGAGTCGGCGGCCGTGGACCTCGACGTGACGCCCACGGCCCCTGGCCTCTTCCTGTGGGGCGACGCCCGCGGCGCCATCCTCAACCAGGACTTCACCCTGAACACGCCACAGAATCCCGCCGCCCGCGGCGCGGCGGTGATTCTGTACGCCACCGGCCAGGGCAAGGTCGATCCCGAGGTCGCCGATGGCACGGCCTCGCCGGCCGATCCGCTGGCGCGCACGCCCGCCCTTCCGGAGGTCACTGTGGGCGGCGTTCCGGCCCAGGTCGGTTTCAGCGGCCTCGCGCCCGGTTTTGTGGGGCTGTGGCAGATCAACGTAGTAGTGCTGCAGAGCGCCCCGGCCGGAGACAACATACCGGTACGGATTGCCCTGGGTGGCGCCGTCAGCAACGAAGGCAGGCTGGCGGTGCGCTGATTAGTTGGGATAGCGGTAGATCACCGGCACGCAGGTGCAGATGCCACCGCCACCCCCGCCGGAGGTATAGCCCACGCAGGAGCAGGCCGTGCCCCGCACGCAGTTGCACACGCAGGTCGCGCCCGGCGGAATCGGCGCTCCGCAGGGAAGCGTGTAGGTCACTCCTTCCACGGTGTACCTGATCCCCTGACCTGTGCTGGGGGTCGCCGCCAGGTCCACCAGGCACCTGTCCAGCGGCTCCCCGCCGGGCAGCGACCACAGCCGGATGGTCTTGTCGGCCGACCCGGAGGCCAGCACCCGGCCGTCCGGGCTGATCGCCAGCTGCCAATTGTTGCCGCTCGTCAGCTTCAGGGTGTTGAAGTGGGCGCCCAACGGCATGCGCCGATACTTGATGGTTTGGTCGTTGCCCAGGGAGACCAGGGTGCGGCCATCCGGGGTGAAAGCCAGGTCGCGGACGAAGTTGGTGTGCGAGAGTCCCTCCCCGCAGCTCTGCGCCTGCGCCGCCTTCGCGGCCGCGGCCGCCAGGGCGACGCCCATCATGTCCCGCCGGCTGAAGGCCCACCGCGAATCCTCGCGGGTCAGCAGGTACACCTCGGGCTGTTCGCTGCCCTCAACCGGCAGATTCCCGTTCGGCAACCCGTCCTCGGGTCGGCCTTGGTTCATGTTGGTCCTCCCATGGTAGATGTTCCGCGGCGGAAGCGCAGCATGGCGGCGGCCAGGCAGCCGCCGTCGCAGCGGCCCTCCGCGCGCAGCGGCCCGCCGGCCGCATCGAAGCGACGGCGCAGCTCCGCCGCATCCACGCCAGCTTCGAGCCGCTCCCGGCGCAGGCCGTACAGCGGGTAACACGAGATGGCCGCGCCATCGGGCAGGACGTCCGGCGCCGGGCCGCAACCGGCGCTGGACCACTCGCCCGTCTCCGGCGGAAACATGCACGGCACGAAGCCGCAGTCCAGCTCGAGGGCGACTCCTTCGGCCTCGGCGCGACGGCGGAAACGCGCCAGCCGCTCCCCCACCGCACGGTAGTGCCGCGGGTGAAGATAGCGGTTGGATCCGTCCAGACACGGATGCGCCAGACCGAACCGGATGGTGCGCGCCAACCCGTGAAGGCGTATCAACTCGAGCAGGAAATCGGGCTGGAAGCCGGGCGTCTGGATGTTCAGGCCGAGCGTGACGCGCAGCCCCAGCCGTGCCAGCGTCTCCGCCTGCCCCGTACGCTCCTCGACCGATGACTCCTCCGGCGCCGCCACATTGACCAGCACCGCCACGCGATCCGCCGGCGTCCCTTCCAGCCGCTCCAGTGCGGGCCGGGGCATCAGCCCGTTGGTGAAGACCAGCACGCGAGAACCGCGCTCCAAGGCCGTGTTCAGCATTCGGAGAAACTCGGGGTGCAGCGTCGGCTCGCCTCCCAGCAAGCGCACCTGGTCGATGCCGGAGCGCTCCAGAAGACCGAGTGCGCCCACGTAGTCGGCCCAAGCCATGTATGCGGGGCCGCCGTTCCAAGTGCCGCTGGCAAAGCAGTACCCACAAGCGCGGTTGCAGACGGCGGTGATGGAGAGGTTAGCCATCAGCGCCCTCCACCACAAGGATCCCGGCCTCGACCCACGACGCTATGGTCTCCCGCACCAGCCGCTCGGCCGCGCCTGGTTCCAGTCTTCCCACCAGGCCGGTCAGCCATGCCACCCGCTCCGGCGCTTCGCCGCGGCTGACCCAGTCCCACGCCGCGGCTTCGGGATAGCGCAGCCGCCGCACCGCACCGGCGCCTTGGTGCACCAGCAGAATCCCGTCCTTCTCGACCGTCCAGGCGACCCCGGACGCGGGGCAGTAGCGAACGGGATCAGGCACCGCTCACCTTCAGTTCCGCCAGGCGGTCCGAAGACTGGAGCGCCAGTGCTTCCATGGCCGTCCGGTCGGAGAGCAGTTCCTCAGCCGCCGCCGTGCCGTTCATCCCCGCCAGCAACATGCACGCCGTAACCAGCCGGGTCTGGATGCAGAAGTGGTCGTGAACCTCCGGGCAGCCGGGGAAGGAATGATGGACCGGGCAGCCGCCAGCGCAGGAGTAGCGGCAGAAGCAGCGCTCACACCGCGGCTGGGGCCCGGCCAGGCCCCGCACCCGCTCGACTGCCGCGCCCTCCACCTCGATGGCGCCGTCGCGAAACCAGCCCAGGTTAAGATCCAGCCCGCGCGCCTGCCACTCCTCCTCGAGCAGGTAGCAGGCGCTAAGCCGGCCCTCCGGCGACACGACGGTGATGCGCAGACTCAGATCGGCTGGCGAACGGGCCAGCAGCCGGGCGGTGCGCTCGAGCACCTGGAAACTGCCCTGGCCTCCGGGGGCCGGACGGCGGCGGTCCTGGATCTCGGCCGGACCGTCAAAAGAGAGCACCACCCAATCGAAGTAGTCGCCGATAAAGCGGGCGCGCTCCTCGCTGAAG
>VFZS01000010.1 GCA_016871095.1 Acidobacteriota bacterium | reverse complement strand
GGGCCGGACGGTCGAGCGCGTTTGGCCGTTCGCGGGAAGCTGACTATCCGCTCGCGCCCGGCGTCCGCCGACGGGCCAGAATGGCGTCCAGCCGCGCGCGTAACTGCGTCTTCAGCCCCTGCTGCGCGCTCTCCCGGGCCAGATTCTTCAGCTCGCGCGGATCGGTCTGGTAGTCGTATAACTCCTCACCCTCGCGGCCCTGGTCCCACATCGAGTAGCGGTGGCGCTCCGTCCGCAGCGAGTAGCCGAAGACCCACTGCCCCTGCTTCCCGCGCCGCACCTGCGTGACCGCCGGGCGGTCCCACGCACGTGACGGATCATCCAGCAGCGGCTTCAGGCTGGCTCCATGCAGGTTCTTCGGCGTGCCGCTCAACCCGCACAGCTCGGCCACCGTGGGGTAGATGTCGAGGAATTCCACCGTGCGCCCGCAGGCCTTGCCCCGCGCCTTCACTCCCGCGCCGCCGATCAGCAGCGGCGACCGCGCCGAAGGCTCGAACAGCGTCTGCTTCATCCACTGCCCGTGCTCGCCCAGTTGATATCCGTGGTCGCTCCAGAAAACGATGGTGGTGCGCTCCTCCAGCCTCAACCGCTCCAGCGCATCCAGCAGCCGTCCCACCTGCGCGTCCAGGAACAGTATGGAAGCGTAGTAAGCCTGCATCACTTCCAGCCGCTGCTTCTCGTTCAGCCCCCAGTGCGCCGGGCGCGTGAAGTAGGCCCAGTGCGGCGCGATCGACATCTCCCACTCTTCGAACGGAACCAGCTTCACCTTCTCCAGGGGAACGCGGTCGAAGTATTTCGACGGAGCGATGTACGGGCAATGCGGCCGGTAGAAGCCCGCGCCCAGGAACCACGACCGCCCGCGGTTCTCCTCCATCAACCGAATGGTCTCGCTGGCCACCATGCCGTCGGTGTGTTCCTCATCCCTGGCGGGCGAAGAATAGAAGCACAGCGCGCTGCCGATGCCGCGGTTGGGTGTGTAGTTGATCAGCTTCGGCTCCTCCGCCTTGTCGATGCCCTTAGGATTCACCTTGGCGTTCCACGACGGCGGATCATCCAGCCCGTCGGTCCCAATCTGGCCAGGATTCCCGTAGTGGTAGATCTTGCCCACCCGCGCGGCGAACGCGCCGTTCTTCTGGAAGAGCTGCCCCAGCGTGACCACGTCCGGCACGCTCTCCCGGAAATGTTTCCTCAGGTCATACACCCCGGTGGCGTCAGGCGCCAGCCCGGTCATCAGCGAGGTGCGCGAGGGGCTGCACAACGGGAACTGGCAGTAGGAGCGGTCGAACCGGACGCCGGCTCGCGCGATGCGGTCAATGTTCGGCGTCTGGACCACCGGATGGCCGTAGGTGCTCATGCAATGGTTCAGATCGTCGCTGGCGATGAACAGCACGTTGCGCGGCGACGCGGCGCGGGCGATCAGTGGCCCCATGGCCCCGCCCGCCGCGGCCAACAGAAAGGATCGTCTCGAGGTTGGTGCATTCATGGTGACCGTCCCATTGTACGCACATCCCGGGCGGCGCACTGCCCGAAGCTGCTATTATGCATCAACTGCGAACGGCACTGTAGGCCAGGCCCCATGCGGCGACTACCTCGCGACACCATGACCGCCCGCCAGCGCATTGAGGCTACGCTGCGCGGCGAGCCGCCCGACCGCGTGCCCATCTTCGACCTCATTCACAACATCGAGTTGATCGAGCATGTCACCGGCGAGAAGCTCACTCCGGCTAACGGCCTCGACCTGCTCTGCCGGACCATCGGCGAGCGCCTGGACATCACCCGCGGCGTCGCGCCTCCCGCGGAAGAGAAAATCATTCGCCACGCCGACGGCTTTGTCTACAAGCAGGAGTGGTGGACCACCTGGCTCATCGAGCGGCCTTTCCGGAACGTTCAGGAGTTGCTGGACTACGTCCCTCGCAACATTGACGAGATCCGCGGCCGGCGGCGCGGCGACATGTGGACCTTCGCCGGCCGGGGCAACGTGTGGGGGCAGGCCGACGAGTCGCCGCGCGACCAGTTCCTGAGGCTTCAGGAGAAGATCGGCGGGAACACCGTGCTGTTCCCCAACGAAAGTCCCGTCGGCCTCGACACCGCGTACATCCGGGCGGGCCTGGAGCTCTTTACTTACGCATACGCGGAAAGGCCGGAGCTGGTTTCGGCCTGGCTCGAGGCGCTCAACTGGGCCGAAATCCAGCGCGTCCACGAGACCGCCGACGCGGACCTCTCGCCGGTCGCGCTGGTCTACGCCGATCTGGCCGACAAGAACCAGCCGCTGTTCTCTTCCGCCTTCCTGCGGCGCGAGTTCTTTCCCCGCCTGCGCCGCCTGGTCGAGGCCTGGCATTCCCACGGAATCAAGGTGATCTGCCACTCCGACGGCAACCTGCGGCCGCTGCTGGAGGACTACCGCGCCGCGGGCGTGGACGGCATAAATCCGCTGGAGCCCCTGGCGCGCATGTACGCCGGCGACGTCGGAAAAACCTGCCCGGAGTGGATTCTGATGGGCGGCATCGACGCCAGTCAACTGCTGCCCTTGGGGACGGAGGAGCAGGTGCGGCGGGCGGTTCGCAAGACCATCGCCGAGGCCGGCGCCAACGGAAGACTGTGGCTGGGCTCGAGCACCGAGATCCATCCGGCCGTCCCCGTCCGCAACGCGCTGGCCATGTGGGAAGAAATCGAGAACTACATCAAGGAGGCGTCGTGAGAGTACTTCTGCCGCTGAGTTTGCTGCTGGTGTGGTGTAACCGAGATGCCGGTACAGTCCCAGCCGGACCACTTGCTTACGCGCGCGGCTCGGAACCGGTTTCCGAGCCGCGACCGTCAGGGAGCGGTCTGTCAAGAGGTGTGTGTGGCGTGGCACTAGCCGCGGCCGCTGGGGCGCAGTTGTCCCCGCCCAACCAGGCCGGCATCAGCATGGGGCACTATCACCTGAAGGTCCGGGACCCGCAGGCGCACAAGAAGCTGTGGGTCGAGGTCCTGGGCGCCACGCCCGGACAGCTCGGCGCTCGGGAGATGGTGAAGTTCCCGGGCACGGTGATTCTCATTGAACCCGGGGAGCCGACGGGCGGTTCGCACGGCTCGGTGGTGGACGAGATCGGCCTCCTGGTCCGCGATGTGAAGACCACGCTGGCAAAGGCCAGGGCCGCCGGCATCGCTATCGTCGCCGACCGGCCGGAGTCACGCAACGCCGTTCTCAATTTCCCGGACGACGTGCGCGTGGAGGTCACCGAGAACGCTTCGCTCACCGTTCCCGCGGCCCACCACCACATCCACTTCCGCCACGCCGCCGTCCCCGAGATGAAGGCCTGGTATGTCAAGATGTTCGGCGCCAAGCCGGGCAAGCGCGGCAAGTTCGAGGCCGCCGATCTGCCCGGTGTCAACCTGACCTTCGCCGAACCCGAGACTCCCACGACCGTCCCCACCAAGGGCCGCTCGCTCGATCACATCGGCTTCGAGGTGAAGAACCTGGAGGCGTACTGCAAGAAGCTGGAGGCCGAGGGCGTCAAGTTCGACGTGCCCTACCGCAAGCTCCCCTCCCTGAACCTGGCCATCGCCTTCTTCACCGACCCCTGGGGCGTCTACATCGAGCTGACCGAGGGCCTGGACCGGCTGTAGCAGCGCCTGAACACCGCCGCCGAGCGGCACCAGCCTTCAGCCTGTCGCCTATCCCGCCGGGCGCGCTTCTTTCTCCGCCTGCGCGATTACGTCACGCATGAAGCGGGCGGCCAGCCGGGCGCTGGTATCCGCGTACTCGATGCCCACCGTCTGGCCGTTTCTCACCGGCAAGGGGTGGCACAGTTCATAACTCAAGTAGCCCCGGTAGCCGATCTCCAGCATGGCCTTCACGAAGGGAAGGTAGAAGTCCGGTCCCTTCACGCTGCCGTCCGGCTCGGCTTCCTCGTAGTCGCCGCCGAAGTGGGAGAGCACTTGCAGCGGCCCCACATCCAGCGCCGCCTGACGCACGTAGGCGGGGTCCTTCTTCGGCATTATGGGAGCGTCCAGGCACACCTTCAGGTGCGGCGAAGCCACCTCGCGCACCATACGCAGCACGTCGTGGTGGTCCCTGATCACCGGGACGTGATTCTGGAGCGCCAGCGTGACGCCGTGCTCGCCGGCCCAGCGGGCCGATTCCATTAGCCCCTGGCGGCACCAGGCCCAGGTCTCGTCTTCCGTGAAGTCCTGGTGCGACTCCCGCCAGATGCGCCGCGCGATGTCGTAGCGCGCCAACTGCGGATGCTTGGTCACGCCCGGCCAGGCGAGGAACACC
The DNA here is from genome assembly GCA_016871095.1 of Acidobacteriota bacterium. Taxonomy (GTDB): domain Bacteria; phylum Acidobacteriota; class Terriglobia; order Bryobacterales; family Bryobacteraceae; genus VFZS01. The sequence continues at coordinate 19,699 of VFZS01000010.1, read as the reverse complement.
CGCAGGGGTTTGGCGCCCAGATCCGCGGTCATACGGATCAGTTCGCGCATGTGGACCAACTGGCACTCGCGATGCTCCGGAATGGGACTGGAGAAATCGTTGTTGGCGGAGACGGCGAAGATCTCCAGGCCCTTCTGCTGCGCCTTCTTGCGGAGTTCCTGACAACGCTTCTTGGGCATGTCGAGCGGGTTGCCGTGCGGGCGCTTGCCGTCGATCTCCACGCCCTGGTAGCCATGCTCCTTGGCCCGGTCCAGGAGCTGTTCGAGCGTCAGCGGTACGCCCCGGTACCAGACCCCGAGGTAGGTGATGCTGTACAGCCCTACCTTGAGGCCGCCTGGCGGGCGGGAAGCCGCCCGCAGAACCCCCGAAGCCGCCAGACCCGCCCCGAGCAGGTCCCTGCGGCTGACTGCTGCATGATTCACGGTCTCACCTCCTGCTCTCCGGAGTATACAGCGCCCCGCCGGGTTCCTGAGGAGGGTTCCCAGGAACGTTCATCCGCCGGCGCTTCCGCTACAATGGCAAGGGGTTGGCGCGGAGGCCCTCATGAAGCTGCTGTGCCTGGACATTGAGATTGCCGACGTCTTCGACCTGAAGCCCGGCGAGGACCTGGAGGCGTATGCTCCCTTTCGCATCGCGGTGGCGGCCACGCTGGATTCCGAGGGCGGCCGGCAATGGTGGTACTCCTCCGACGCCCACGGCGCGCCGGCGGCGAGTATGGACCCGCTGAAGGCGCGCGAGCTGCTGGAACACCTCCAGGCCAGGCAGGCCGAGAACTGGATGCTGTTCGCGTGGAACGGTCTGAAGTTCGACTTGCGCTGGATCGGCCACAACGCGGGCGACCTGGAGCTGGCGGGCCGCATCGCGCTGGCCCACTACGACCCCATGTTCCAGTTCTTCAACCAGCGTGGTTTCACCGTTTCCTTGGCGGCGGCGGCGGAAGGCCTGGGCATCCGGCAGACGAAACTCATGCCGGCCGCGGAAGCGCCCCGCGAGTGGCAGGCCGGGCGCCACCAGCGGGTGATGGACTACGTGCTCGGGGACTGCGAGATGACCAGCCAGATCGTCCAGACCATCGCGCGCGAGGGCGAGATTCGCTGGATGACCAAGCAAGGCAAGCTCAACCGCGAACAGATGCGGAAACTCAAGACCGTGGCCGAGGTCCTGCGCGACCCGGAACCAGATCAGTCCTGGATGACCGGCCGCCGCCTGAAGCGGACGCAGTTCACAGGGTGGCTTCCGCAAAGCGTTCTTCAGGGCAGCAGCCGCACCGCCGCGAAGCCGTGAGCCGGCAGGCTCACGGTCACCCGCCCGCCGGTCAGCGCCAGCCGTTCGAGATCGCGTTCCAGTAAGTCCGTACGCACGGCCTGGCGGTAGCCGCTCACACCGAGCGTCACGGGCCCTGTCTTGCCTGCTGTCTCCCACAACCGCAGGATGAACCCGCGCTCATCGGCGGGCTTCAAACAAGTGGCGACGGCGCGCTGCGGATCCACCTGGACCACCGGCAGCCGGCGGTCACGCACCTGCCCGCGCCCCACCAGCAGCGGCGTCTTCACGCTCCGGCTCCAGATGAAAGCCGCGGGCCCCTCGTACCCCGCCGCGTGCGCGCGCAGGGCGTAGCGGAAGCGGAACTCGGAAACTCCGTCCTGGTCGCGAACGACCTCGCGGTAGTTCTGATCGTTGCCCAGCGCCTCGAACGTCACCGGCCCTAGATCCCGGCGCAGCACGTATGCCTCCAGCGGCGCGATCGTGACTCCGGGACCCGCTGGCAGCGATACGTCCACGAAACCCTGCACCGCGAAGCGCCGCTGGTCCGCCCCGTCCAAGAGGTCGCCCGCCGGCCACAGGTAGGGACGCACCACCGCCCCTGGCGTCTCGATCCGCTCGACGGCGCCCGGAGAAGCGATCGGAAAGACGTGCGTGAGGCGCTCCTGCGAGCTGCCCGGCGGCTTGCGCACGCGCACGTCAAAGTCCAGGCGGTCCAGCTCCGCGTAAGCCGTGACCAACGTCGTCACCAGCATCTCCCCGATGCGACCGGTGATGCGCAGCCGCCCCAGAACCGGCCCCGCGGCCGCCAGCTCGGACTGCACATGGCTCAGCGGCCGCTCCTGGCCGTCCCAGTAGAGCGTCTGCCCGACCGAACGCCCGGCGCCCGGCTGCACCAGTTCCCTGCCCGCGGCCTTGTGGAAGACACTCGCCAGCCCGCCCGTCGTCCGGTCAACGCGGACTTTGTAGTAGGGGCCCTCCAGCTCCCAGGCCGCGCCGCGCACGCCCTCCGTCGATGCTCCAGCGGCCTGCTCCGTCAGGCGCAGCGTCTCAAAGCCAAACGGCGCGACGGGCGGCGGGACGAAGTACAGCATGGTGCGTCCTTCCTCCTCGACTCGCTGGGCCGGCGCCCCGCCAACGCCCGCGATCTGCGCGGGAACCTCCAGGGCCACCAGCTCACGGCGCGGGAAGCTGAGACTGTTGAACAAGGTCACCGCGCCCTCGGCGGACTCCAGTCCCAGTGCCGTCCAGGCCCGCTGCTCCAGCTCGCCGCCCAGCCGGACCAGTTCCTCGCTCCACTGCCGCCGCAGTCGCGCGTTCTCCTTCTTGTTGGCTTCGCTGGACCCGTTCCAGGCGTGGTCCCCCAGCATCATCCAGACCCATGCGGCCCGCTCCATCTGCGCCCGCACCGCCTTCAAAACCTCCGGCCGGGAATGCGCTGCCAGCGCCAGCAGAGCTTCCGCCGAAAGGTACTGCGTCTCGCCCGTGCGTGTCTGCGCGACGTACCGGGCCAGCGAGACCGGCCAGACATCCCAGGAATGGCCAAAGCAGCCGCGCAGCGTGGCCAGAAACGGCTCTCTCCGCTCCGCTTCGTCCACTACGGCGAAGAATTGCGGCAGCGCCGCGTTGACCAGCTTCGGCCCGCCGACGCCTTGATTGAAAGCGATGATGGCCTCCGCGAACGGCCGCGCCTGCTCCGCGCTGGTCACGGCAATATCGCCGTGCGTGCCGTCCGCCAGGAAGGCTTTCAACGGGAAGTTGTCCAGTCGCGCGTAGGCGGCGATCCACTCCCTTTCGATGCGCTCCAGATCCGGGGTCTTTGCCTGCACGTACTCCGCCTGCGCCTTCTTGGGCAGCAGCGTCACCGGCAGCACCCGCGCGTCCCGCAGCAGCCGGGCGCCTTGCTGGTAGTTCGCGCGCAGTGACGCCCAGCGGTCCATCACCACCCGGATGCGCCCGCCATCCGGACCTTCGAAAGTGAAGTACGGCGGATTCGTCAGACCCTTGAAGGTGGAGTCGTAATCGTAAAAGGCCACCGCCAGCCAGCGGATGCCGGCGCCCGACAGGATCGAAGCCATCCCCCAGGGCAAGCTTGGCTCCTCGATGTGCGCCGCCGCATCCATCTTGACGCCCCATTCCCGCTCCAGACGACGAGCGGAGTACAGCGAGCGAATCACCGCCTCCAGGCTCTGGAAGCCCCACATCGAGTTGTTCAAGAACGGACTCACGAAGAGGCGGCCCTCCTTGACGCGCCGGATGAGTTCCTGCCTCCGCTGCGGATAGCGCTCCAGGAAGAGCGCGGCCTCCTGCGCGGCCACCATGTTGTAGCGGCTGCGGCTTTCCGGCGGAAGCGGGTCGGTGCGCCGCATCTCGTCCAGGTGCGCTCTCACCAGCTCGGCGATGGACACGCGCGTGTTCCGCTCATCCAGCACCCAGGTGTAGTCCGGGCAATTGGTGTTGGCGACGTAAATAGTCCACTGGGAGGCGGAAGGCGTCTGCGCCCAGGCCGCAGAAGCCCAGAACAGACCCGCCGCCCAACTCCGCCTGAGAACCGCGCCGCTAGTCCTGTGCATCGAGTGTGTCTCCTGCAAGAGACCACGCTACAACAGTCCGCGTCCGGCATGTGCTACTGTGGGCGCTTCAAGCCAGTGGAGGTGTCCCATGCCTGAGCTTTCCCGCCGTGGTTTCCTCGGCTCGCTGGCCGCCGCTCCGGCCGTCGGGGCTTCGCCGCGCCGCCCCAACATCCTGTTTGTCATCTCCGATGACCAGTCCTACCCGCACGCCGGCGCCTATGGCGCGCGGTTTCTCAACACTCCCGCCTTCGACCGCGTAGCCCGCGAAGGCGTGCTCTTCCATCACGGGTTCGTTTCCACGGCCTCCTGCTGCCCCTCACGCGGCAGCGTCCTCACGGGCCAGGACTTCTACCGGCTGCGCGAGGCCTCGATGAACCACACCGTCTGGCCGGGCGGCATCCCGCTCTACACGGACCTGCTGGCACAAGCCGGCTACCACGTCGGTTACACCGGCAAGGGCTGGGGACCGGGCAACTGGAAGGTCTCCGGGCGCCCCTCGAATCCCGCCGGCCCGGAGTCCAACACGTTGCGCTTGAAGCCGCCGGGCAAGCACGTCAGCAACATCGACTACGCGGGAAACTTCGAGGCGTTCCTGGCCCAGCGGCCCGGGGACGCCCCGTTCTGTTTCTGGGCCGGTTTCATGGAGCCGCACCGGGAGTTCGAGCCGGGCATCGGGTCGCGCCACGGCAAGAAACTGGAGGACATCCAGGTTCCGGGTTTCCTTCCCGACACACCCGAGGTGCGCGGCGACATCGCCGATTACGCCTTCGAAATCGAATGGTACGACCGCCAGCTGGCCCGCACCCTCGCCCTTCTGGAGAAGCGCGGTGAACTGGACCGCACCATCATCGTGGTGACCGCGGACAACGGCATGGCCTTCCCGCGCGCCAAGGCGACGGCCTACGATTACGGCACGCGCATGCCGCTGGCCGTCCGCTGGGACGAGCGCGTCAAGCCCGGCCGCGTGGCCGATGATTTCGTCAGCTTCATCGACTTCGCGCCCACCTTCCTGGAAGCGGCGGGGCTGCCTGTGCCGGCGGAGATGACCGGCCGCAGCCTCCTGCCGGTGCTGCTGAGCGCGCAATCCGGTCAGGTCCAGCGGGAGCGGGACTCGGTTGTTTTCGGCCTCGAACGTCACTTCCCCGGCAGCCGCCCCAACGGCGCGGGCTACCCGATGCGCGCCATTCGCACGAGGGACTACCTCATGATCCGTAACCTCGCGCCTCAGGCCAATCCCATGGGCGACCGGCCTGGGCCGGCCTGGCCGGCCGATGACCCGGTCGGCGGTTTTGGAGATAGCGACGGCGGGCCCGCCAAGTCGTGCCTGTGGGAACACCGCGCCCGCTACCCCGAGTTGTTCCAGGCCGCTTTCGGCCAGCGTCCCGCCCTCGAGCTTTACGCCGTCCGCGAGGATCCTTTCAACCTCCGCAACCTCGCCGGCGACCCTGCCCACCGGCGGATCGAGAAGGATCTCGGCGCCCGGTTGGACGCCTATCTGTCGAAGACTCAGGACCCCCGCGCAACGGGTCGGGCTGGCGAGTTCGACGAGATCATGAAGCGCTTTCCAGAGCTCGGCTCATAGGAGGCCTGCAATGCCTGACTCTTCCCTCACCCGCCGCGATTTTCTCGGCTCGCTGGCGGCCGCCCCGCTGGCCGCGGCCGCGCCGCGCCGGCCCAACATAGTCATCATCATGGCCGACGACCTGGGCTTCTCCGACCTGGGTTGCTACGGCAGCGAGATCGCCACGCCGCACCTGGACGGGCTGGCGCGCCGCGGCATCCGCTTCACGCAGTTCTATAACACGGCCCGGTGCTGTCCCACGCGCGCTTCCCTGCTGACCGGCCTCTACCCGCACCAGGCCGGCATCGGGCACATGATGGGCGACCGTAAGCTGCCCGGCTACCGCGGCGATCTTAGTCGCGAGTGCGTCACCATCGCCGAGGCGCTGCGGCCCGCGGGCTACCACTCCCTGATGTGCGGCAAGTGGCACGTCACGCCCGCCAGCGCACCTAAGCATAACTGGCCGCTGCAACGCGGCTTCGAGAGATTCTACGGGACCATCGAGGGCGGGGGCAGTTACTACGACCCCGTAACTCTCACCCGCGACAACACCCCCATCCAGGCAGAGGGTCCGGACTACTATTACACCGACGCCCTCAGCGACCAGGCCGCCGTCTGGGTCCGCGAGTATGCCCGCCGGCCGGAGCCTTTCTTCCTGTATCTGGCCTACACTTCGCCGCACTGGCCGCTGCACGCGCTGGAACCCGACATCGCCAGGTACAAAGGCCGCTACAAGGATGGCTGGGACGCGCTCCGCGCCGAGCGCCACGCCCGCATGATCCGCACGGGGCTGGCCGAGAAGCGCTGGCCACTCACCCCGCGCGATTCCCGCGCGCCCGCCTGGGCCGACGCCCCGGACAAGGAGTGGTTCCAGCGGCGCATGGAAGTCTACGCCGCTCAGGTTGACCGCATGGATCAGGGCATCGGCCGCGTGCTGGCGGCCCTGCGCGAAACGCAGGCGGAGGACAACACCCTGGTACTGTTTTTGGCCGACAACGGCGGCTGCGCCGAAGAGCTGCGCACCACCATCAAGGCGCTGTATGTGCCCACTCGGACCCGTGATGGCCGCCCCGTGCGGCCGGGCAACGATCCCTCCCTCTTGCCCGGCCCCGACGACACTTACGCCAGTTACGGCCTGCCCTGGGCCAACGCCAGTAACACGCCCTTCCGGCTCTACAAGCACTGGGTCCACGAGGGCGGCATCTCCACTCCCTTGATCGCTCACTGGCCCAGGCTCATCCGCCGCCATGGCTCGCTGACTCATCAGCCCGGCCACCTCATTGACCTGATGGCGACCTGTCTGGACGTCGCCGGCGCCCCCTACCCGGACACCTGCGGCGGCCACCGCATCACGCCGCTCGAAGGCCGGAGCCTCGTCCCCATCTTCGAGGGCCGCCGGCGGCAGGATCACTTCGAAATCTACTGGGAGCATGAAGGCAACCGCGCCATCCGGCAGGGACGCTGGAAGCTGGTCTCGCGCCACCCGGATCGCTGGGAGCTATACGACCTGGATGCCGATCGCACCGAGATGAACGACCTTTCGCCGAAGAATCCACAGAAAACCGAGGAGCTGGCCGGCCACTACCAGCAGTGGGCACGGCGCTGCAACGTGGCCCCCTGGGACCAGGTGAAGTCCTGAACCCGGCTTACGTCACGGCGAGGCGCCTCCTGGGTCCGGCGGCGCCAGGGCACTTCCGCGGCTGGCCAGCGGGATCTTCGTATTGAAATCGGCCGTGCTGAAAGGTAAACTGGTTGCGAGGTTTGGAGACACCCGTGAAAGGCACGCTTCGCCCCCCTGATCGGCCTGAGCCGGGCGGGCGCTACCAGGTTCCCGTGCTGCTGAGCGCCTTCCGCATCCTGAATGAGCTGTCGCGCTCGGGCGGTCTGACCCTGAACGAACTCACGCTGCGAACCGGCATCGCCAAGTCCACGGTCTTCCGCATTCTGCACACGCTCAACCACCTGGGTTACGTGCTGCGCGACGCCGCCCGCACCTATCACTTGAGCCACAGCCTGGCCAGCCTGGTCAGCGAGGTGGCTGCCAGCGACGCCCTGCGCCGCCTGGCGCTACCCTACATGCTCCGATTGCGCGACGAATTCGGCGAGACCGTCAACCTGGGGCACCTGCACGTGGACAAGGTGGTCTACCTGGAAGTAGTGCCCAGCGAGTACGCCTTGCGGCTGCACGAGCGGCCCGGCGCAAGCGTCCCGGTCCACGCCAGCGCCCTGGGCAAGGCCATCCTGGCTTTCTCGCCGCCGGACGTGGTCGAGAGCCTGACTCAGAACCGCGCGCTGTCCAGTCACACACCTAACACCATCACCGAGCCGGCCGCCTTCCTGCGGGAACTCCAGCGGGTGCGCGTGCAGGGTTACGCCCTGGACCGGGAGGAAACCGTCCTGCTGGCAACCTGCGTCGGCGCTCCAATCCTGGACGCCGGCGGCAGAGCCGTGGCGGCCCTAAGCATCTCCGGGCCCAGCTCACGCTTCCAGCCGCGCCGCGACAGGCGCGTAATCCCCAGCCTGCTGGGCGTCGCGGCGGAGCTGTCACAGCGCCTGCGGGAGCGGACCTGACACCGCGGCTCGGCGTGTAATTCCCTTGGACAGGAGGTCTGACCGATGAGCGGAATCCGCAACCCTGCCACGCGCAGGAGCTTTCTTCGCTCCGCCGGCGCCGCCGCGCTGTCGGCGCCCGCCCTTGTCACCGCCCGAGGCGCCTCGCGGGCCCGGCCCAACGTGCTGTTCATCGCCTGCGACGACCTGAACGATTCGGTCGAGGGCATGGGCGGCCACGCCCAGGCCCGCACTCCCCACATCCACCGCCTGATGGAACGGGGAGTCCAGTTCACCAACGCCCACAACAACCAGCCCTGGTGCGCCCCGTCGCGGGCCAGCCTTTGGAGCGGGCTGTATCCCTTCACCAGCCGCTATCACGGCTCCGGCCACTGGCGGAAACACCCGGTTTTGGGTCGCGCCGTGACGCTGATGGAGCACCTGGGGAAGTCCGGCTATGGCGTCTACGGAACCGGCAAGCTGTTCCACAACGGCCACGAACCGAAAGACCTCTACACTCAGTACGGCCATGATCCCGATTTCGGGCCGTGGCCCTGGGACGGCAAGGAGCGCCGCGAACATCCCTCGCTGGCCTGCCTGTTCGAGACGGCTTACTACAAGAACCTGCCGTTGCTGCACGAGACGCCTCCCTATCAGACCTGGGGACCGCTCTCCGACGTGCCCGCCTTCAAGGCCGACCCCGCCAAGGGCGCGCCCGGCTACCGTGGCTGGTGGCTCTACCAGCGGCCCTTCCGCTACGTGAGCGAGCAGGACCGTGAGCCTATGCCCGACGAAGCCTGCGCCGAATGGGCCGCCGAGGTGCTCTCCCGCCGCCACGAGCGGCCGTTCTTCCTCGGCGTCGGGTTCTCCCGCCCGCACATACCGTTGTACGCCCCCAAGAAGTATTTCGACATGTTCCCGCCAGACAGGATCCAGCTTCCTCCCTACCTCTCCAACGATGTGGACGACTGCGCGCGCGCCCTCCTGCTGGCCGATCCCAAGGGCCTGGAGAAATTCCGCCTGCTCCACGCCGCCGGAGGGGAGATCATGTGGAAGCGCTGGATTCAGGCCTACCTCGCCTGCGTCACTTTCGTCGATGATCAGGTGGGGAAGGTCCTGGACGCTCTCGAGCGCAGCCCGCACGCGCGCAATACGATCGTGATCCTGACCAGCGACCACGGTTTCCACATGGGCGAGAAGGACTACATCTTCAAGAACTCGCTGTGGGAGGAATCGACCCGGGTGCCGCTGGTGATCGATGCGCCGGAGCTGCGGCGCCGCGGGGCGCGCTGCGATCATCCGGTGTCGCTGATCGACATGTACCCGACCATAGCCGACCTGTGCGGCCTTCCTGCGGACCCCAACGCGCGGGGCAACGGCTACCGGTTGGACGGCTACAGCATCCGTCCCTTCCTGGACGACCCGCACAGCGGGTCCTGGAGCGGCCCGTCAGTAGCCGTCACCCAGCTCGGCGCGGGAGAGCGGGCGCACTACAGCATCCGCGGGCGGCAGTGGCGGTATACCCTGTGCGCCAACGGTGAAGAAGAGCTGTACGACCACGCGGCGGATCCCAACGAGTGGACCAACCTCGCGCCGGACCCCAAGTTCGCCGCGGTCAAGGCGGACCTGAAGCGCGAGCTGCTGAGGATCACGCGGAAGGCCTAGTGTCCCGTAACCGAGGCGCCTTTACAGACCCAGCCAGACCACTTGCTTACGCGCGTGGCTCGGAATCGGCTTCCGAGCCGCGACCGTCAGGGAGCGGATTGTCAACGCAACTGTGGTGCCGCACACTAGCCCGCGGTTCTCCAGTCGGGGCCTTCAGCGCGGATTTCACGGTCCAGGCGGATCAGCCGCTCGGTTAGCTGCTTCAGCCGGCGCGGTTCCCTGTCCGCCAGGTTGTTCTTCTCGCCCACGTCCTCACGCAGGTGGTAGAGCTCGAACTCCACCAGCCGGGCGTCCTTGATGTAGGGCATGCAGTCCTTGGGAACGAACGTCGATCCCGTCCCGCGGGGCGAGAGTTGGTCGGGGATGCCCAGAATCTTCCAGTCGCCCGCGCGCAGCGCCACCCGGGGCCGGTCGATGGCGTTGTAGTAGCGCCATTGCAGTGGCACGCGCCGGCGGATGCTCTTGCCCTCCAGCGCGGGCACGATGCTAGTGCCATCGAGCCGGCGGTCCGCAGGCAATCGCACGCCGGCGATCTCGCACAGCGTCGGCAGCATGTCCACACCCGAGACAGGCTCCGCGCTGGTGAGGCCGGGCTTGGTTCTCCCCGGCCAGCGCAGCATGCCCGGCACGCGCGAGCCGCCCTCGTACATCGACAGCTTCATGCTGCGTAGCGGACCCGGAGAGCCGTGCGAGCGCCACGCCCCGGGGTAGCGGTCCAGAGTCTCCGGGCCGTTGTCGCTGGTGAAGAAGACGAGAGTATTGTCCCGGAGCCTCGTCTCGTCCAGGTGCTTCATCAGGCGGCCGAACTCGTAGTCCATCTGCGTTACGTCCGCGTAGTAGAGCGCCTCGCCGCGCTTGGCGGCTTTCGGATACATGCGGACGAACTCCTCGGCCGCCGCCACCGGCTCGTGCGGGGCGTGGAAACACACGAACAGGCAGAAGGGCTTCTGGGCGGGCAGCCCCTTCATCCATCCGATGGCTTCCTCGACGATAAGCGTGCTGGAGTAACCCTTGGTCGGGCCTACCCGCGTTCCGTTGCGCACGAAGTTGACGGGGTTCGCATGAGAGGGCGCGGCGTTGTTCTGCGTCGAGAACCAGTGGTCGAAGCCGTGATCGCCCGGCTGCGGCTGCTCGGGTGAGTTGAACTTGCCGTTGCAGTGCCACTTGCCGGAGTGGCAGGTGGCGTACCCGGCCGAGCGTAGCAGCCGCGCGAAGGTCACTTCTTCGCGGCGCAGGTGCATCACGTTGTTTTCAGGAATCCAGTTGTACACCCCGGCCCGGTCCGGGATGCGTCCCGTCAGCATGCCGGTGCGCGACGGTGAGCATACGGGCGCGGCAGCGTAGCAGTCCGTGAAGCGCATGCCCTCCCCGGCAAAGCGGTCCAGGTGCGGAGTCTGGATCACGGGACTGCCAAAGCAGCCCAGGTCCCCGTAACCCAGGTCGTCGCACAGGACGATCACGAAGTTCGGCGGACGCGCCGCCGCTGGCGCCACCGGAATGCCCGCCAGGCAACCGCCCGCGGCGGTCTGCAGGAATGCTCGTCGATTCAGCATGTCCGTCCTCCGTGGCTTCGTGCCTCTGCCAGCATACCGCCGGAGGAGCGGTCCATGCTCAGTATACGTAGCGGATCTCGAAGCCGACGCTGGCGGAATACGCGCGCGCACCCATGGTGGTGAGCCAGCCCTCCGCGATGTAGCGTCCCTCCGGCAGCGTCTTGCCCGCCTTGTCGGCCAGGGGCACGACCACCACATAGTTCTTCTCTCCCAGGGCCGGGCTCTCCCGGCGGATCACCTGGATGAACGCCCTGCCTTCCGACCACCGATACACTTCTTTCCCGTCCTCGGTCTTGAGCGCCAGATCGAAGCTCTGGCCGCTGGAAAACGTCAGCAGGATAGGCTCCGGGTGAGAGTTGCGCAGTGTGAGCCGCGCGGTCATCTCCGGCACGGTGCGCCGCGGGTCGATGGGCGGCATGAAATTGGCATAGTACACCGGCCGGTCCAGTGACAGGTGGAACGAAGCCTCCCTCTCCGAAACGTAAGTGACCCCACCCAGCCGCGCGTAGATCAGGTCGTAACTCACCGGACCGGCAATGGTGGTCGCCGTGCGCCGCACTAATCCCACGTAAGGCAGGAAGAACTCCTCCGTCAGCCCCGCGTCGGCGCAGCCGGCCGGTAGGTACGCCACCTTGAGCGCGGTCTGAGACTCGCCCACCGGTCCCGTGTAGCGCGCGCTCCGCGATTCAATCTGCGCGTCGCGGTTGCAGGGATCGATCCCGGTGCGGTAGCGCTGGCCCTCGCGCGTCCCGAAGGCGGCCCAGACCTCTTCTCCCGCTGCCCGGTCGGGGGCACGCATGTACAGTGTGCCGTCCTCGTCCATGCGGAGCAGCGCCTCGTTGCCGGACAACCCGGCCATTCCGCGAACCCGCCAGTACAGTTTCGCCTCCAGGATCTCCGCTCCGGCCACTTCCAGCGCCCAGATGCTGGAGCCCGCGCGCCCGCTGGAGCGGTAGACCCACTGGTTGCCCGGCGACAGCGGGAAATAGTCCGGGTGCGCCGTGTAGGCCGCCGGCAACAGTCCCAACAGCGCGGCAACCGACGCTACCCAGGATGCGTTCACTCGAAACCAGCCACCCATACAACCTCCCCAACTGCTATTCTGACGCGCCCGCAACCCGGAGCGTTTCAGCCCTCCACCGGGGGCGCGTGCCGCTGGCCTGTGGGTTGAGGTAGACTGTTCACTCGACAGGAGGAGATCCCATGTCCACCGCACGTCGTCACTTCATGCGCTGTTTCGGCCTGGGCGCCGCGGCCACCGGCGCCGCTTTCGCTCAACCCGCCCGAGGCGGAGCACCCGGAATGGTCCCGGGCGGCCTGGGGCAGCTCTACCGCGCCCGCGAGGGCAAGCGCCGCCGCTCCTCGAGCTGGAATCGCACCGGCCAGAACGCCGACCGCGTCGGAGTCGAGCCCGGCAAGACCGCTGTCATCGCCGATCTTCAGGGCGCCGGCTGCGTTCGTCACATCTGGATAACCATCGCCGACAACGAGCCGGACTACCTGCGCCGCCTCGTCTTGCGCGCCTGGTGGGACGGTGAGGCCGCTCCCAGTGTCGAGTCGCCCATCGGCGACTTCTTCGGCGTGGGCCACGCCCGCGTCTCCAACTACTGGTCGCTGCCCCTGAACATGGTCACCGGAGGCACGCCGCAGACTCAGGCGCGCGCCGCCATGAACTGTTTCTTCCCCATGCCCTTCGCTCGCGGCGCGCGGATCACCGTCGAGAACCAGGGACAGCAGCCGGTCGGCTCTCTCTACTACTACGTGGACTACGAAGAGCACGCCACCATGCCCGAGGAGGCGCTCCGCTTCCACGCCCTGTGGCGCCGCGAGAATCCCACCCCGCCCAGCCTGGATCTGAGCGACCGCAGCAAGGGTTTCCCCCAGACCAACCAGGTAGTCAACCTCGACGGCCAGGGCAACTACCTCATCATGGAGGCCGCTGGTCGCGGCCACTACGTGGGCTGCAATCTCTCCATCGACCATATCAACCCCATTCCCAACTTCGGCTGGTTCGGCGAAGGCGATGACATGATCTTCATCGATGGTGAGACCACACCTTCCATCGTCGGCACCGGCACTGAGGACTACTTCTGCGCCGCCTGGGGTTACCCGGGCGGTTTCAACCCGATGCCCTATCACGGCATCTCGCTGGCCGGCCCCACCGATGGGCCCGCGCCTTACAGCGGCAAGTGGACCATGTACCGCTACCACCTCGAAGACCCCGTCATGTTCACGAAGTCCATCCGGGTCACCATCGAGCACGGCCACGGCAATGTCCACGCCTGCGACTACTCCTCGGTGGGCTACTGGTACCAGACCGAGCCGCACGCCGCCTTCGCTCCCCTGGCGCCAGTCGACCAGCGTTTGCCCATCCCGGACCGCGAAAGCCTGCGGCGCTACTGGAAGACATACTAGCGGAGGGCTTTTCGGAGCAACCGCTCCCTGACGGTCGCGGCTCAGTCAGGTTCGACCCAATCCGTAACCGAGCCGCGAGCGTCAGCGAGCGGTCTAGCCCCACCGGGGCGGCCAGCATAGTCTGCTACGATGGCGGCTTGAACCTGGCGGTGCTCATCCCGGCGCTGCGCCCAGGGCCTCCCCTGGTGGACCTGGTGCGCGAGCTGGCCCGTTCGCCCGTCGAGCGGATTGTGGTCGTGGACGACGGCAGCGGACCGGAGTACCGCCACCGGTTCGCCGAGTGCGAACAGCTACCCCGCGTCGAGGTGCTCCAGCACGCCGTCAACCTGGGCAAGGGCGCGGCGCTCAAGACCGGCATCAACCATATACTCTGCGCATATCCAGATCTTGCCGGAATCGTAACCGCCGACGCCGATGGCCAGCATCAGACCGAGGACGTGCTTCGCGTGGCACAGCGCCTGGCCCGCCAGCCCGACTCACTGGTCCTGGGCAGCCGCGAGTTCGGGCCGCACGTCCCCTGGCGGAACCGGTTCGGAAACGTCCTGACCCGCGGCCTGGTCCGGCTGCTCATTGGACACAGGCTCAAGGATACGCAGACCGGACTGCGCGGCATGCCCCGCTCGCTGACGCCGCACCTGCTGGGTATCTCCTCCTCCGGCTTCGACTTCGAGCTGGACATGCTCATCGCGGCCAAGCACCAGGGCTGCGCGGTGGTCGAGGAGGACATCCGCGGCATCTACCCGCCCGCCGGCCGCTCCTCGCACTTCAGTCCGCTGTTTGATTCCTTGCGGATCTACTTCGTGCTGCTCCGCTTCAGCGCGCTCTCGTTGGCCACCGCCGCTGGGGACAACCTCGTCTTCTTCGTCTCCTACGCGGCCAGCGGCAGCGTGGTCCAGTCGCAGGTAGTAGGGCGCGCCGTGGCGGTCCTGTTCAATTACGGAGCGGCGCGCCGCGCGGTGTTTCTCTCCCGCGAGCGGCACCGCATCCTGCTGCCCCGCTACCTGCTGCTGGTCCTGGCCAGCGGCGCTGCATCCTACACGCTGATCCAGGCGCTGCGCTCCAGCCTGGCCTTCCCCGTGATGGCCGCCAAGATCACCGCGGAGTCGCTGCTCTTCATCGCCAATTTCGCCATCCAGCGGGACTTCGTGTTCCGGCGGCGCGAGCCATCCACGGCTACGGACTGGTTCCACTACTACGCCAGCGCGCCGCTGACCGCCCGGCTCACCCGCCGGCACACCGCGGCGGTCCTGGTGCGCGTGCTCAAGAGGTTCACCGGTCCGGGCCCGGGCAGCGTGGTTGAGCTTGGCGGCGGCAACAGTTGTTTCTTCGACCGCATCCTCCGGGAAGTCCGGCCCAGCGTCTATCACGTCGTGGACACCAGCGAATACGGGCTCGAGCTGCTGCGGCGGCGCTTGCCGGGGCATCCGCAACTGCGGCTCCACCTCCAGAGCGTGACCTCCCTGGCACTGGAGGCCGAGGCGGACGCGGTCTTCAGCGTGGGCCTGATCGAGCATTTCGACCGCCATGGCCTGCGCCGGGCGATCGACGCTCATTTCCAGCCGCTCAAACCGGGAGCTCACGCCATCCTTTCTTTCCCCACGCCCACGTGGCTCTATCGCGCCGCGCGTTCCGTGTGCGAGGCGCTGGGCGTATGGCGCTTTCCCGATGAGCGCCCATTGCGTCCGGACGAAGTGAGGGCGTTGGTGGCAGGCCAGGGCGAGGTGGTTTTCGAGAAGACGCTTTGGCCGCTGATCTTCACCCAGCACTTGATGGTCGTCCGGAAGTCCGGAGTGGGCCCGGCCGCCACTGTCGCATGATCCGCCGTCTCGTTTTCTGGCTGGCGTTCGCGGGACTGCTCGCCCTGCTCGGTTACGGCCTCTCCTCCGCCCGGCTGTTCGAGCAGCAGATCTGGACGCGGACCGGGTTGGAGCGCCTCGCGTGGTTCGGCGCGATCTACGCGGCGTGGGCGCTGCTGGCTTGGCTCCTGCTTCCCCGCCGCTTTGCGCAAGCGACTATCGTGGCGGCGCTCGTTCTCGTGACCGCCTCCGCGGGAGCGCAAGCCCCCGCGGCGGTGGTCTTCTTCCTCCTCTCCTCCCTGGCTTTGGGCGGACTCCTGGCGGTGGAAGGTCTTCTCGGCCTGCTCGTGGGCATGGCCTTGCACGCTTGGGTCATCGGCCTGGCGGTCCACCTTCCGGTCAACTACCCGCTGGTGTACGCCGCCTGGTTCGCGGTTCCCATCGTCTTGCAGCGCCGGCGCATTTGGGAAAACCGTACCGTGATCGTCGCTTGGCTGCGGCCGGCGCAGGACGGCAGAAGGCGTATGCTGCCCGCCGCGCTGCTAGGGCTGATACTCCTGATGCATCTGCTGGTGGCGCTGGGACCGGAGGTGAGCGCCGACGGGCTGGCTGTTCATCTTGCCATTCCAGCGTCCATCGAGACGCATCATCGCTGGGTTTTCGACGTCCGCCACACCGCCTGGGCGGTGATGCCCATGGGCGCGGACTGGTGCTTCACGGCGGTGTACCTGCTGGGTGGCGAGGCGGCCACGCGGCTGTTCAACTTCGCCATGCTGTTGCTGGTAGTCGCGTTGCTCGGGAAGTTGCTCGGGCGGTTGGCGTCGCCTGAGGCGCGTCTTCTGCTGATGGCCCTGTTCGCCTCCACTCCTCTGGTGCAACTGGTGACGGGCTCGCTGTTCGTCGAGAATTATTGGGCGGCGATCCTGTGCGGGGCGTTTCTCGCGCTGGTCCGCTACCGTGAATCCGGGCACGCGCGCTACGCCTTGGTTGCGGCCGCGCTGCTGGGCACGGGCATGGCCACGAAATTCGGCTCTCTCGCGTACGGGTTGCCCGCCGGCGTGTTTCTGGGTATGGAACTCCGGCGCCGGCGGGCCATCCGCCTGGCACCGGCTCTGGCGGCGCTCTTTCTCATTCCGGGCGCGCCGCCCTATCTCAAGGCGTATCTCCAGACCGGCAATCCGGTGTTCCCCTTCTTGAACACCATCTTCCGTTCGCCCTACTTCGATTTCCAGGCGGACCTCGCTGACGCCCGCTACCAGATCCCGCTTACCGGAGCCACACCGTACGATGTGACCTTCCACACCTCCCGATACCTGGAAGCGCAGGACGGCGCCGTGGGGTTCCACTACCTTCTGTTCCTGCCGCTGGCCCTGGTCATGCTGCGGCGCCGCAGCTCCTATCTGGAATGGGCCGCGCTGGGCGTTTCCATACCGTTCACGGTGATGACCTGGGCTACGCAGACCAATGCGCGCTACCTCTATCCGGCGCTCCCGCTCTTCATGCTCCTGGCAGCCGGCGTGATGGCCGCGGCCCGGGAAGCCAGCCTCGTCCGTCACCGCGCACTGGCCGCCGCCGCGGTGGCGCTGTTCTTCCTGAACACCTGGTTCCTCCCTGCCTCGGGCTGGTATCACAAGGGCTTTTTCGTCAACCGGCTGCTGGATCCCTCCGGCTGGGATCGTTACCTCGAAACCTCCGCTCCGGCGCGGCAGCTCGTTACCTGGCTCAACGGGAATCACCCTGGGAAACCTGTGGTCTTCATCGAGACCGGCCAGACCCCGGGACTGCAAGGCCGGGCCTTTACCACCACCTGGCACCACGCGAATTTTCACCGGCGCCTCGTCGCGGCCGCCTATGAGGAAGACTGCCTTCGCTTGATGCAGGAGCTGGGAGTAGTCCTTTTTGTGGCGCCGAGCGATCCCCGCCTCGTGAGCCGCCCGGCAGTGCGGGCGTTTCTGGCCAGGTTCACCCGCTCCGAGTATCAGCATGGCGGATGGCGAGTAGCCAGCCTGCGCGAGGAATTCTCCCCACTGCTTCGCCAGGCGGCGTCGCCGGGCAGCTATGACGACACAGATCTCGTCATCTCGTACTGGGGAGATTGGACCGGCGGGCGGCAGTTCGACAAAGCCGCCAACGGCACGGTCACCTTCTCCAACCGCCGCGGCGACTGGTTCCGTTTCGTCTTCGAAGGGAGTGACGTCACTTGGTTCTACACCAAAGCCCTCAATCGCGGCCGCGCCGAAGTGTTCCTCGACGGCGCAAGCCGCGGAGTGGTGGATCTGTACTCGCGCGCCACGGTGTGGCAGGCGCGGGCGGTCTACACCGGTCTCGGGCGCGGCATGCACACGCTCGAAGTGCGCGTGCTCGGAGAGAAGGACCCCGCCGCCACCGACAGCTTCGTGGACGTGGACCTCCTGCTGGTCCGCTAGTGTCCTGCTTGGCACCTCCCTTCACAACGGGCTGCCACGTGGCGCAGGCGGTTTCGCCTGCGGCGCGGCAGGCTGAAGGCCTGCCCCACGAGGCAGCATTGTCAGTGCATCTGAGAAGCAGGCCACCAGGCGGCCGCAACGCGATAACCTACGAAGATGGAGGCGGTGGCGGAGCCTTCGGGGCTGGTGTTCAACATCCTGCGGTTCTGTCTGCACGACGGGCCCGGTATTCGCACCACGGTATTCCTGAAGGGCTGCCCGCTCTCCTGCTGGTGGTGCCACAACCCGGAAGGGCAGTCCTCCGAGCCCGAGCTGCTGTACTACGCAGCTCGCTGCCGCCGCTGTGGCGCGTGCGTGGAGGTCTGTCCGCAGGCGGAAGTGGCCCAGCGTGACGGCGTGGTTGAGCCGTCCCCGCTGTGCGAGCGCTGCGGCGCATGCGTCGAGGTATGCGTGGCCGGTGCGCGCGAGCTGGCCGGCCGCCCCATGAGCGTCAGCGACGTGCTGCGCGAGGTTGAGCGGGACCTCGTTTTCTTCGAGGAGTCGGGCGGCGGGGTCACGCTGTCGGGCGGCGAGCCGCTACAGCATCCGGATTTCACCGTGGCTTTGCTGGACGCCTGCCGCGCCCGCGGCGTCCACACGGTGCTGGAAACCTGCGGTATGGCATCGCGCGAAGCGCTCCTGAATGCGGCCCGCAGGGCGGATCTCGTACTATACGATTTGAAGGTGCTGGATCCGCGAAAACACCGCGAGTACACCGGTTCGCCGAATGATGCCATTCTGGGCAACCTGGAGGCGCTCGCCGGCAGCGGGCATCCGCCAGTGGTGCGGCTGCCGCTGATTCCCGGCCTCAACGACGGCGAGGCGGATCTGCGCGAGTACGCCGGTTTTCTCGCGCGACTCGGCATCCGCCGCGTGGACGTGTTGCCGTATCACCGCATCGGCATCGACAAGTACCGCCGCCTGGGCCGCCCCTACCACCTCCCCGAAACCGCCACGGCGGATGCGGAAGCCAACCGCGCCGTGGCCGCGCAATTCCAGATAGGGGGATTCGAAGTGACCATCGGGGGGATGAAATGACGGAACGCGTGGCGCGCCTGCGCCAGCTCAGTCTCGACGCCAGGCCCTGGCTCTCTATGGAGCGGGCCGCTCTGGTGACGGAGTTCTACCAGCAGTGCGAGGCC
The DNA here is from genome assembly GCA_016871095.1 of Acidobacteriota bacterium. Classification (GTDB taxonomy): domain Bacteria; phylum Acidobacteriota; class Terriglobia; order Bryobacterales; family Bryobacteraceae; genus VFZS01. The sequence continues at coordinate 716 of VFZS01000010.1, read as the reverse complement.
ATGTCGGAGCCTATGCGCCGGGCCTTGGCCTTCCGTCACCTGATGGAGCACAAGACCATTTGCCTGGGGCCCGGCGAGCTGATTGTGGGCGAGCGCGGCCCCGCGCCCAAGGGCACACCGACCTATCCGGAGGTCTGCTGCCACAGCATGGAGGATCTCGAAATCCTGCACTCGCGCGAGAAGACTTTCTACCACGCCGATGACGAAGCCCGCAGGATCCACCGCGACCAGATATTACCCTACTGGCGCGGCAAGAGCATGCGGGAGCGGCTCTTCCGGGAGATGGAACCGCCCTGGCGCGACGCCTACGAGGCCGGCATCTTCACCGAGTTCATGGAGCAACGTGCACCCGGCCACACGGTGCTGGGCGACATCATCTACCGCAAGGGTTTGCTGGATCTTCAGGCGGAGATCCAGGCGGCTTTGGCGCACCTGGATTTCTTTGACGACCCCGAGGCCTACGACAAGCAGCAGGAGCTGCAAGCGATGCACGTGGCCGCGGGCGCGGTTATCCGCTTCGCGGAGCGCCACGCCGAGCTGGCCCGCGAGATGGCCGCGCGGGAGGCCGATCCGCGCCGCCGGGCCGAGCTGGAGCGGATAGCCGAGGTGTGCTCGCGCGTTCCGGCGCACGCCCCGCGTGACTTCTGGGAAGCGTTGCAGGCTTACTGGTTCGTCCACCTGGGCGTGGTCACCGAGCTCAACACCTGGGATTCTTT
>VFZS01000009.1 GCA_016871095.1 Acidobacteriota bacterium | reverse complement strand
GCATGCCGGCGTCCCTTCCTCTGTGAGCCTACCACGGTTCGAGCAGAGCCTGATGGGCGCTGCTGAGTCTTGACGCCGACAGGCGCCGGGTGGCCCGGCCTACCAGGAGTCGAACAGGTCCCGCAGCTCGTTCCGGCTCAGTTGTTCCAGGCGCTCGGCGGTGGAGTAGTAGAAGTTGCCATGGTGGCCGGGATGAGTCTGGTTGGGGTGGAAATTGCCGTAGGCCCGGCGAATCGGCGGGAGCCGCTTGCTGCGGCCCATACCCGGCGAGGACTGGGCAAATGCATACATCAGCTCGGAACCCGGGTTGGTATGCCAGGCATCCAGCAGGACGTGACCTAGCTCGTGCGCCAGAACGTAGGGGTACCTGTCGGACTGGTCCATGGTCTCCGCATTCACGATACACGCGTAAGGGATGGGCGCCGGGGGGCGGTAGTCGGCGTGCAAGTTCAGGCAGGCCAAAAAGGCGCGCCCGAGGAATCCGGGACTGACCCTTCCGACCACGAAGCAGTCGAGGCGATCCCGGCTGTCAGCCACGTCGCGGAAGTTACGGAGGATGCTGCGGGCCTGCATCGAGCCGAGGAACTCCTCCGGCGTGGAACCGTACGGCACCGCGTTCAGGTTGACCTGCACGATGGCCAGGGTGGCGGTACGGTCCGTGGACAAGGGGTTAGTGCCCGTGCGGGTGATGGTGACACGCCCTCCGGCGCTGTCCCGCACCAGAATATCCACCGACCGGCGATGCGCCGGCCTTTGCAGGCAGGGAGAGTTCTCGAAGGCGGTGGCCGTGAAGTTGGCGTCGTTGATCTGCGCCACCAGGTCGTTGGCGACCTGAAGCGGCGTGGGGCGTTCGGCGGGAGTGGCCGGTCTGGGGATCGGCAGATCCACGTTCTTGGAGACGGTCACGCCACCGCCGCGATCGGCGGTGAGGGTGAAGCGCATCCGCGACGGGGAGACCCCCGCGCTGGTTCGCCCGCTGGCCGGATTGCCGTTGATGTTGGAGATGGTGAGCATGTTGGCGGACGGCGGATCCAGCAGGCGGATGCCCGGATCGATCACCTTCGGCGCCATGTTGGCCTGGGCGTAAGCGCGCCGCAGCCAGCGGAATACGCGGCGGCGGACGTGGGGTACGTCCACGCCGCCGATCCCGACGGCGTCACCCGGGTTCCGGCGGAAGACCCCCACACACAGGCGAAAGTACCGCTTGCGCGCGCGCTCGCTGACCTCCAGCTCCCGCACCGCCCGGCATCGGACATCCGCCGCACGAGTGCAGCTCTCCAGCACATAGGTGGCGCGCACCTTCTGGTCCAGGATCTCGAGAACCTCTTCATTGGCCTGGTCGTCGGTCGTCAACAGAGTCTGCTGCTGCCGGCCGGCCTTGTCCTGCTCGTCCACCACCAGGCGGAGGTAGGGGGAGCGGTAGCGCTGATCCGGCTGGGGCGTCGCCCGGTGGACGGTGATCTCCTGCCGCCGGCGGGCGGCCTCGCCGGCGCTGGACCAGTTCTCGTCCCAGCCCACCATCACCACACCGGCGAGATAGCGCGGATGCAGGACCTCGAGCTGCACCTGGAGCCGGGCCGCTCCGGCGCGGGGATGAATCAGCTCGACCTTGAAGGCCCTCGGATCGGCGCTGGAGGCGCGGTGGAACTGCCAGTGGTTGGCCCCGGCGAAAGCGTCCGTACCGCTGGTGCCCGCCCGGTCGGTCTTGTAGCCGCTGACTTCCAGGTAGGGCGCCTCCGGATCGTTGGCCACGTCCTGGTCCTGCTCGTCGCGCACGAAGCGGATGCGGACCACCCGGGGGTCCAGCCGCTGATAGCGGTTCACCGTCTCGGTGGGCGCCGAATCCCGCCGCTCGGTGATGTCAGGAACGTACACGCGATCGCGGGGCTGAAGCTGTCTGCCGGCTATTTCGGCATTAGCGGCATGGTTGATGAGCGGCTCACAGTTGACGAAGCCGCACGCCGCCGCGATGCTGCAAAAGGAATCGCCTTCTTGCGCCGTTACCCACTCTCCCATGCGCTCACTCCCTCATCCGGATCAGGGCACGCGGTCCAGTGCGCCGACCGGGACCGCTCCCGGGCGCTCGATCAGGCTTTGCTCGGCTGCTTCCAGGGGTCCACCCAGAAAGCGGATCGCGCGCAGCATCAAGACCCGGTACGACCGCCGCTCCTCCTTGGGCAGCCCGCTGACCTCGATCTCCCGCATCACCTGACGGAAGGCATCCACCGCCAGCGGGCCTTGACCGGCTCGCGCGGCGCGGCGAATCCAGCGCGCGGACCACCAGCTCAGCTCGATGGTGTCGTTCTCGCCCCAGCCCGCGTACAGGCGGCACAGCTCCCACAGGCGCCCCCCCGGGTCGGGGATCGACAGCACGCGCTGACGGAGCTGTCGGTCCGCCACCACACGCGGCAACTGGTCGTAGAGATACTGCTTGATCTGCTCGCTCTGCTCGGCTGCTTCCCGCTCGCTGGCGCCCCGGGCCTCCAATGCCCGCACCGACTCCGCCATGCGATCCGCCAGCAGCCGCGGGCTGGCGCTCCATCCCAAGGCCTCCAGCGATTCCACCAGCAATTCGTAGCTGTCACCGGCCAGCGGGTGACGTACCAGGTACTCGAAGTACTGGCTGGCTTTCCGGTCGTGGCTTTCGTCGCCGCTCTCCGCCAGCGTCATGATGCAGTAGACCGACTGGTCGAACTGGATAGTGTTGCGCTCGTCCATCCGCAGCATGCGCTCGTAGTGGTCCAGCACCGAGCGCAGGTCGTAGTAGTCCGCCACCCGGCGGGCTTGACAGAAGGCGCGCACCGGCCGGCCGCGGCTGAGACGCCGGCGAATGAACTCGTCCACGTGGGCCGGATCAAGGTTGCCAGGAACCGTCCTCCGGCCCCGCTGAGCGATGATGTACGACTCCAGTTCGCGGTTGGCCGCGGCCTGGTCGGCATAGGCCACCGGTGGTGTGACCATGGTTCTTCCTTTCTGGGCCGGCTGCTGGTGACCGGCGCCCGCCGCCCCAGCCGCCCATACCCACAGCCCGGCGCATACCGCGGCCAGGCGCGGGAGTCCTGAGGCTCTCACCGGCGCCGCCATGCGGTCTGATCCAACCTCGGGAACGTGACCTGGCAGGAGCCCGGATCGATGCCCTCGATTCGCGCGCGGCCGCGCTCGTCGAGCGTGCCCTCAGCCAGGGTGGACCCGTCCGGCAAGGTGACCCGATAGGCCTCTCCCGGCACGGGCTGACCCGTCTCGTCCGCCAGTTCGATGTCGATCCAGGATCTCCTGTGCCGGCTCTCCTCCGAGTTGGGATCGTGGGACGGCGCTTCCTCCGCGGCCCGCTGCGCTGGCTGCATCTCGGCGCGCTGCTTTCTATAACTGGGGGCGTCGCTGCCCGGGTCGGCGTTATCGGCAATCTCGGCCGCCTTCGGCGCTTGCGGCGGAACCAGACTGCCGGCCGAGCCCGACAGCGCCGACCCGCCGCTGTTGATCGACACCATGGCGCCCTTGATCTGCACGCCGCTCGGGTTGATGGTGATGAAGTTGGAACCCACCTTGATGGTCAGCCCGGCCCCGGCTTCGATGACCACGTTCTTCCCGCCCTTGATGTACAAATCCGACTTCACCTGCTGGCTGTGGCTGGCGCCGAACTCCTCGGCCACGTCCTTGCCTACTTTGAAGGAGTGGGAGCCGTCGATCTGCACCGCTTGCTTGCCCTTGACCAGCAGGTGGTGGTCGCGATCGATCTCTTCGATCTGGTCGCGCTTGACAAGGACGTGGTCATCGCGCTCGATCTGCTCCCGCTTGTCGCGCTGCACCACCAGGTGGCGGTCGTGGCCGATCCACTCCCGCCGGTCGCTCTGGATGCGCACGTCCAGATCCTTCTCGCCGTGAATGAAGACCTGCTCGGAACCCTTCTTGTCCTCGAAGCGGATCTCGTTGAAACCGCCGCCGCCTTTCGAGCTGTAGGACTTGATGGTGCTCTTGGTATGCTCGCCGGGCAGCGCATAGGGCGGCATCTCGACGGCGTTATAGACCCGCCCGGTGATGATGGGCTGATCGGGATCGCCTTCCAGGAAGTCCACGATCACCTCCTGGCCGATGCGGGGAATCCACATAGCGCCCCAGTTCTTGCCGGCCCAGAGCTGCGACACGCGGATCCAGCAGGAGGAGGTCTCGTTGGCCTGGCTCTCCCGGTCCCAGTGGAACTGCACCTTGACGCGGCCGTACTGATCCACCCAGATCTCTTCCCCGCTCTTGCCCACTACCACTGCCGTCTGCGGCCCCTGCACCACCGGCCGCGGCGTCACTCGCGGCGGGCGGAAGGGCACCGTGGCCGGGATGGCAGTGAAGGTGTTGGAGTAGTTTTCCGGCGCGCCCGCATCGCCGTGGTAGCTTCCGCCCACGGTCGCGGCGTGCTGGATGCCCAGCAGTGTCCAAGCCTGGTTGAAGTCCTCGCGGTAGTGGTCGGTCAGGGTGAACTTGTAACCGGAGATGAACGCCCGGCAGTTGCTCACGCCCCGCGCCACAGTGTACGCCGCCTCTTCCTCCTCCATGCGGATGCGCGTCAGGGCCTCGCCCGCGTCGCGAGTCAGGTATTCGCCGGGGTAATCGTAGATCTCCAGCCGCTCGTTACCCCCCACGTTGATCGTGGACGGCAGGCTAGCCTCCAGACTGGCGGTGGGCGTCTCGAAGTTGTAGTCCGTCAGCGAGTACTTGCCGGGCCGCAGATCGTACCGCACACCCCACTCCGAGATGCTGTCTTCGTCCTCCAGCGTCCCGGTCACCTGAGTGAAACGCACCCGCTCCTGCTTGGGACAGTCCTGGTAAGAGCTCGTGGAGTCGGCGATTACCAGCGTGTGCATCTCCCGCGAGTGCCGGAGAAAGTAGAACAGGCCGTACTGCTCCATCAGCCGGGAGACGAAATCCAGCGCGGTCTCCCGGTACTGCACGCAGTATTCGCGGAGCACATCGCCGCCTTCCAGGACACCGGCGAAGTCGGAGAACCCACAGTCGCTGAAGACCTGGATGATGATCTCCGAAATAGTCTTGTTCTGGAACATGCGGCAGCCGGCGGTGCGCCCCAGGAACCACAGCCAGGGCACCATGCGCGCCCGGTAGTAGGTGAAGCGCGGGTCCCGTCCGGTCTGCTCGAAGGCGGCGATGAACCCATTCAGGTACCGCTCCCTGCCGCCCGGCAGCTTGATAGTGATGGTCACCCGCTGGCCCAGGATGTCCGCGGGAGCGATGGCCGGGTTGACCTCCGAGAGCAGGTCCAGGTCAAAACTGAACAGCCGCGAGATGCCCTCTTGCCCCGTGAAGCCCTGAAGCAGGAGCACATCCTCGCCCAGCGGCGTGTCGATCCTGATGATGCGGCCGGCTTGGGTAAAGGGCATACCTGGGGCCCCGATCGCCCGGCACTACTCGTACACAAACGAACCGTCGGCGGCCACGCCGACGCGGAAGCTGCTGAGTTTCTGGCCCTCCGCCATCAGTCCCAGCAGGCGCCGGGCGACGTCCGGCAGCAAGGTGTTGGTCAGGATGTTGTCCACGTTGCGCGCGCCGCTTTCCACTTCCGTGCACCGCCGCGCCACCTCGTCCACCAGGTCCTGCGCGTACACCAGGTCGATCTTGTGGTTCTCCTGCAAGCGGCGGCGGATCTTCCCCAGCTTCAGCACAATGATCTTCTTCATGGACTCATCCCGGATGGGGTAGAAGGGGATGATGACCAGGCGGCCCAGGAAGGCCGGCTTGAAAATCTTGTTCAGCTCCGGCTTGATGGCCTTCACCAGCCCCTCGGCGGTGGGCATGGTGTCGGGGTCGCCGCACAGCTTCATCATGGCGTCGGTGGCGGCGTTGGTGGTGAGGATGATGATGTTGTTCTTGAAGTCGATCTCGCGGCCCTCGCCGTCCTCCATCATGCCCTTGTCGAAGACCTGGTAGAAGAGCTCGAGCACGTCGGGGTGGGCTTTCTCGACCTCGTCCAGCAGCACCACCGAATAGGGCCTGCGGCGCACCGCCTCGGTGAGCACGCCGCCCTCGCCGTAGCCCACGTAGCCGGGAGGCGAACCCTTCAGCGTAGAGACGGTGTGGGCTTCCTGGAACTCCGACATGTTGATGGTGATCAGGTTGCGCTCGCCGCCGTAGAGCAGGTCGGAGAGCGCCAGCGCGGTCTCGGTCTTGCCGACCCCGCTGGGCCCGATCAGCAGGAACACTCCGATGGGCTTGTTGGGATCCTCGAGGCTGGCGCGGGAGGCCAGGATGCGCTCGGAGATCATCCCCAGGGCGTGGTCCTGCCCGATGACACGCTGCCCCAGCAGCTTGGGCATATCCAGTACCGTGGAGATCTCGTCCTTGAGCATCTTGCCCACGGGGATGCCGGTCCAGGCGGCGATGACCTCGCTGACGATCTGGGCATCCACGCACACGCGGAGCAGCGGGTTCTCCCCCTGGAGAGCGTCCAGCTCCGCGTTAAGCCCGTCCAGCTCGGCGCGGCGGTCGACCACGGGAGGAGCTTCCGCCCCCTCCGGCGGGGGCGGCGGCGGGGCGCCGGCCTCCAGTTGCTGGCGCAGCTCGCGGATCTGCGTCACCAGCTCGCTCTCCTTCTGGAACCGCTCGCGCAGCGCGGCCAGGCTGGCCTCGACCTCGACCTTGCGCTCCGCGAGCTCGGCCAGGCGTTCGCGGTGGTCGGCGCCCACGGCCTGCTCGCGCTCCAGGATGCGGGTCTGCACCGCCAGGTCGTCGATCTGGCGGCCGGCGTCCTCGATGGCCGCCGGGGTGGCGCTCTGTCCCAAGGCCAGGCGGGCGCAGGCGGTATCCAGCACGCTGACCGCCTTGTCGGGAAGCTGGCGGCCGGCCAGGTAGCGGTGTGACAGGCGCACCGCCCCGGCCAGCCCTTCGTCGAGGATACGCACGCCGTGGTGCTTCTCCAGCGTAGGCACGATGCCCCGCAGCATCACCGCGCACTGGATCTCGGTGGGTTCCTCGACCTTCACCACCTGGAAGCGGCGCGCCAGGGCGGCGTCCTTCTCGAAGTACTTCTTGTACTCCGACCAGGTGGTGGCGGCGACGGTGCGCAGCTCGCCGCGGGCCAGGGCGGGCTTGATCAGGTTGGCGGCGTCGCCTTGTCCGGCCTGGCCGCCCGCGCCGATCAGGGTGTGGGCCTCGTCGATGAACAGGATGATGGGGATGGGCGAGGCCTTCACCTCCTCGATCAGCCCCTTGAGGCGGTTCTCGAACTCGCCCTTGATGCCCGCGCCAGCCTGAAGCAGGGCCAGGTCCAGCGAGCGGATGATCACGTTCTGGAGCGGCGGCGGCACGTCGCCCTTGGCCACGCGAATAGCGAAGCCTTCCACCACCGCGGTCTTACCCACCCCCGCCTCGCCCGTCAGGATGGGGTTGTTCTGGCGCCGGCGCATCAGGATGTCGATGATCTGGCGGATCTCGAAATCGCGGCCCAGCACCGGGTCGATCTTGCCGGTCTTGGCCTTCTCGGTCACGTTGACCGTGAACTGGTCCAGGTTGGGCGTCTTGCCGGCGGCGGCGCGGGGACGCTCGCCGGGAGCGGCCGCTTCGGCCAGCGCGGTGATAGCCTCCTCGTGCGAGCCGGCCACGATGGCCGGGAAGTCCTTCTTCAGGGCCTCGAGTTGGATCTTCTGGAACTCCTTGCTGACCTCCCGCATCAGCCGCGCCAGATCGTCGGCGGCCAGCAGGGCCAGGATGGTGAAGCCGGTGCGGATCTGGCCCGCGCCGTAGTCCAGGGAGCCGACGCTCCAGGCCTCGGTCAGCATCTTCAGCAGACCCGGCGAGAAGGCCGGCGTGCGCGCGTTGCCCCGCTTGAGCTTGTCCAGGCTGCGCGTCAGCTCGGCGGACAAGCGCGACTTCTCGACGCCGAAGTGCTTCTGGATGCGGGCGAAGTCGGAATCGGTCTGGTCCATCAGCTTCATCAGGTAGTGTTCCACCTCGATGTCGTAGTGGGTCTGCGCCAGGCAGAATCCCGCCGCCGACTCGACCGCGTTGCGGGTGGTGTCATTCAGCTTGCCGATCAGGGATTTCAGATTCACGCTCATCAGAGCCCCCATAGGAAATTCGTAAAACGGTGTCGCCCGGGTCGCGGGCCATGCTCACGGTCTTCATCCACGTCACCCAGCCCAGCACGGGCGCCTGACCGCCCTCGGCGCCCAACTCGCAGGGTGGAACCTCCTCCCGCTTTAGCACAAGCTGGACCTCGAAGTCCACCTCGTCGGAGAAGAAGCGCAGCAGGGCGCGCAGCGGTCGGTAGGCCGTGCCGGTGGGCAGAAAATCGCGGTACTGTTCCAGGCTCAAGGGACCCAGCCGGACGCGGGCGCGCGACTGGTTGTCGAACACCTCGTCGCCCACCACCACGCCCCAGCCCAGCCGCTCGGAGTCGTCGCGGCGCTCCTCCAGCCAGCACTGGTTGGAGCGCTCGATGGGGAACCAGGCGCCGGCGAACTGCTCCACCGCCACCGGCACGTCGAAGTAGTCCTCCAGAAGCTGGCGCAGCGCCAATGCGGAACGCGGCCGCTGGCCCAGCAGCCCGGCGTAGTAGATCAGGGCGTCGTCGGCCACGGCCTGGCGCTTCCGAAGGCCCCGCGTGCCCAACCCGATCACGTCCAGCAGGTAGTGCGAGAAGCGATCGTGGGACCCGCGCTCGTACTGCACCGCCACGCGGTATTTCTCCCAGGCCTGGTAAAACAGCGAGAGGATGCGGTGGTTGAAGATGTCCAGGAAATCACGCAGCGCGGTGTCGCGGGCCCGGGTGCGCTCGATCACCGCCTGGGTGTAGTAGAACGGCAGCACGCCCAGCGGGCCGGTGAGGCCCATGAAGTTCACTACCAGGCGCGGCGGAGCGCCGCCCTGCGCCGGCAGCAGAGCCTGAAGCTGGCTGGCGGGGAAGGCCAGCGAGGGGTGCGCCGAAAACCGGACCGGTTCGCTGGCGGGCGGGCCTTCGTGCCCCACCGGACGGCTGCCGCGGGCCATCTTCTCCAGCAGCCGCACCGCCTGGAAGAACTGGAACACGTACGGCTCCTGGAAGAGCCGCTGCTCCAGGCGGCGCTCGGCTAGAGCAGTATCAACTGGCCCGCTCGGGGCGGCCATTCGCAAAGCCCCTCCTTGCGCTGCTCGGTGGTGACGGCCAGTTGGCTGAAGCTGTTCAGCGAAGCATACAACCCCAGGAACCGCTCCAGCACGCTGGCGAACAGGTAGACCCCGGCCCCCACGAACCGCTCTTCGTCCAGCAGCATCTCCACCCGCGTTCCCCGCACGAAGGAGATGCCGTTCTCCGAGAACACCCGGGCGAAGTGGCGGCGGCTTTCCAGCCTGGCGATGCCCTGAATCTGCTTCTCCAGGTGCGGCGACCCGGTGACGTTGTACAGCCGCAGGATTTCCTGCAAGGCCTCCTTGCCTTCGCTCACCAGCGAGAGGTAGTTCAGGGAGAGCTGTGAGACAAGCCGCCACAAGGTGCCCGATCCCAGCGGCGGCCGCAAGGTCGGAGTGGGCTTCTTGAGCGCCACCACCCGCTTGACCACGGGCATGCCCTCCAGCTCGAAATCGCCCGCCTCGCTGCCGAAGGGCAACCGCGAAGGCAGATCGCGGTTGGTGCACAGGCAGCGCACGGTGAGTTTCTCGCCCAAGGCGGGGGCCAGCCGGCCGGAAAGATCCACCAGCGACAGGGCCACCTCGGTGCCTTCATCGCGGCCCCGTCCGGGCGCCGCCGCGGCGGGTTCCTGCGCCGCCCGCGAGCCCGCGGGCCGCCGGCGCAAGTAGTAGAAGATCTGTTTCTGCTCCTGCGCCTGGGCGTGCCGGAAGGAGTACAGCGGCGGTATCTCCGGCAACTGCGGATTGGCCGTGGCCACCTCCGTGACCGAGTAGATCTCGAGCGCGCGCCGGCGGCGGACATCCGGGATGATATCGTACTCGTGGCGCGTGTGGTCCACGGTGATGGGGTCGCAGGTGTGGGCGAACAGGTTGACCACGGGGCAGCAGTTCAGGCGCAGGGTCTTGGCGGTGACCCCCACCTCCAGGGGCTGCTGGCGGTCGGCGCGCTCGAAGGGCGAGATCAGGAACACGATCTCGGCGCGGTCCTGGAGGCCGGCCGCGCCCCACTGCTCCACTCCGTGCAGGTCGAGGAAGAAGAACTTCTCGGGAAAGCTGAAGTACTCCTGGAGCAGGCGGTAGCCCAGAAACGAGCGGCGCGGGTAAGGCAGTACGCCCTCTTCGTCGCCGAAGCCCGCCGGCCGCAGCGCGCCGGGCTCCAGCCGGAGCTGCCGCGTGCGGGAGGCCGGATCGCGGACCAGAATCTCCGCGCAGTTGTTGCACAGCAGCTCGTACAGGGTGTGCACCAGGCCGCTCTCCCCGTGCAGGTAGAAGCGCAGAAAGCGCCACTCCAGCTTCGCGAACTGCACGTCGGGAAAGCAGCGCACCTCCGCCCGCAGCGCGGCCACCCGGCCGGGGGCGCGCAGCGGCGGATCCAGGCGGTCGGGCGTGGTCCAACCCGCCTCGGTGACGCTGACCGGCCACAGCGTGGTGTCGTAGCAGGTGCGGAACTTGCAGCGCATGCGGTCCACCTGGCGCGAATACAGCGCCGAGTCCGGCTTGATGCGCAGCCCGGTGCTCAGCTTGCCCTGCTCCGGATCCAGGTGAAACTCGGCCACCGACATCGAGGGGATGGGGCGGATGTAGTGCGGGTACAGGGCTTCCAGCAGCGCCTCGGTGATCTCGGGGAACTCATCGTCGATCTTCAGCCGCACCCGCGCGGTCAGGAAAGCGCAGGCCTCGACCAGTCTCTCCACGTGGGGGTCCGGCGGATCGGCCCCGATCTGAAGGCGCGAAGCGATCTTGGGGTAACTCTGCGCGAACTCCTGCGCCAGGGTGTTCAGGTAGCGCAACTCACTGTCGTAGTAATCCTTCAGTTCGTCACGCATGCCGCCATCCTGGCAACCGCTCGCTCACGCTCGCGGCTCGGTTCCGGCTTCCGAGCCGCGACCGTCAGGGAGCGGTCTGTCAACGCAATCCGGAAAGGATACACTAGGTCCCTTCCACCTGGTAGGTCCCGCTGGTCACCTCCAGCACGGTGTCGAAGACAATCCGCTCCGGCGCCGGATCCACCCGCAGCAGACCCTGGATCTGGAAGTGCAGGGCCTGCACGTTGCTGGTGGGCGGATCCATGATGACCCGGATGTTCATCAGCCGCGGCTCGCAGGCGATCACCGTGGTTTCCAGCATTTTCAGGAGCCGGTTCTGGTCCGCCACCGATTTCAACGCGAAGGAGCTCATGTCGGGCAGCCCATAATTGTACAGGGACTTCTCCAGGTACTTGGCGCTCTCAGGGGGCGGCTCCGGATCCCGGCGGGTGTTCAGTATCCACTCCAGGTTCCGCCGCACGGAGTCCTTGAGCTGCTGGAACGCCTGGTGGCGGCTTAGCGCGCGGTCGGAGGCCATTCCGGGCTCGAAGTCCTGGAGCCGGTCCCAGATTGACAGGGTAATGGGCGCTTCCACCTCGCGACGCGCCATGATCACCTCACGCAGGCCAGGGCCTGCACCGGATCCAGCCGGCAGATCCGCGCGTACACCTTCTGCTTCTCCTCCGGGCTTGCCCCCAGCTTGCCCATGGCGCGGTATAGCAGCGTCAGCGCGTGGGCGATCGTCTCCTGGGTTTCCCACTCCTCCAGCCGCCGCCGCTCCACTTCAGCGGCCAGTTCTTCCAGCACCGGGTAGGCCACGGTTTCCAGCCCGGCCCCCAGGCAAACCTGCGCCAACTGCACCTTGCGCTGGAAGCGGGCGCGCCCGGAACGCTCCTGCGCGGCTTCGCGGGCCAGGATCTCGACCGCTTCCGCCGGGTGCCCCGAACGGGCGGCCTCCAGGGCCACGTCGTAGGCGTCGCGCACCAGGCTGCCGTCCTCGGCCACCACCTCCCGCTCCTGCACCTCGATGGCCGGACGCAGCATTTCCTCGGTTTCGGAGGGCCTCGCCAGATCCTTCAGCCAGGCCAGCGTCTCGGGGTTGGCCACAGGGGTGTCGTCACTGAAGGTCCACTCAGGCAGCTTGGGGTAATCGGCCAGCAAGCCCTTCACTCCGGAACGGACCGCGGCCGCCACCAGGTCGTAGTAGCTGCCCAACTCCTCGCAGGCTCTCACCACGTAACGCTGAAGATCCAGCCAGGCCCGGCCGCAAGGCTCGCTCATGGCGGTCTCGGCGGTCTCCAGCACCTCCTGCCAATACCCGTCCCGCGCCAGGGATTTCATCTGCTGGCGCACCTCGGTGGGAGGCGGTGCCAGCAGGTTTGGGTCGGGTTCGGCGCCGCCGGCGCGCAACTCGCCCCAGCGCAATCCGCGCAATAGCAGGTAGGGAACCGGGCTGTAGGCATCCTGCTGGCGCAGGAAGCGGGCCGCCACCAGGATGCGTGCGACGGCGTCGTCGCTGTCGGCGGGCTCCGGCGTCAGGGCCTTCCTGCGCGCGGGCCTGGCCGGTGCGTACGCCTCCTGGACCGCGGGCGCTCCCTCCTCTCCGACGACCTCGAGGCCTCCCGCCTCGGCCTCCTCGACCACGGCTGCTGCGGCTGGGGCGCCCTTCTTCGCCGCCAGCATGTGGACGGTCTGCTTGACGTCCTCCAGCGTCTTACGCATGGCCGAGAGGCTGGGCGCGACGTCGCCGAACTTCTGCTCGCACAGCTCGTCGAGGGCCTTCAGCGCCCCCAGGCAGCCGTCCAGTTGAGCGGTGCGGTCCTTGAAGAACTGATCTGGGGTGGCCAGAACCGCTGCGTCAAAATCCTCGGCGGTGGGGATCTTGGCCTGGATGGCTTCCTCGCGGTTCTGCCGCTTGGCCTCGTTGGCGGCCGCCTCCTCTTCGTAGCCGATGTCGCGGGACTTGCGGTAGGCGAACCAGTCGAGGCCGCTGGAGGTAAGCGTCACCCGCCGCAAAGCCTCTTCCAGCCGCGTCCCGACCCACTCCAGCGGAGTGGCTCGCAGTTCCAGATCGCCGTCTTCTATCTCCGGGTACAGCGTGTCCCAGAAACGCTCCAGCAGACCCCGCAACAGCTCCAGGCCCCCCTGGAGCCCAGGATAGCCCTCCAGCCGCAGCGAGGCTTCGGTGAGCCAGGCGGCCACTTGCATGTCTTTGCTCTGAGTGGCCAGCACCTCGCCGCAGAGCTTCACCGTCTTCGGCCAGTCCGCCTTCTTCAGCTCACGGGCCCAGATGTCCTTGCGGTCCTTGGGGCCGACGTCCTCCTCCTCCCGGCGCGCCTCCCGGATGTCGTCGTAGACGGGGGCCCAGCGGAGGTTCTCCCCGCTGGGATTGGCGCCCGGGATGGGGTTCAACAGGTCGCTGCGCAGAGGCATGAGCCCAGCACCTCCCTCTCCGGCGGCTAGGCCGACGGGGCCGGCACCGGCTGGATCTCCAGGCTGCGCAGCTCGAGAATCGGCATTTCCTCGCCGTCCACCAGCAGGAGCTTCTGTCCAGCCGGGATCACCGAGCCGTCCTCCTGCTCGTCCCACACGGTGGCGCGGCCCAGGCGCACTGCCTCATCGGAGTGCCGCCAGGAAAGCGGATACAAGGCCGGCAGCAACACCTCCCCCAGTTCCCTGCCCTGGAAGGCCGGACCCGTCCGGATCTGCGCCGGAATCCACAGCAGATCGCGGAGCCGGCGTGGCGGCTCGATGTGGATGGCGGCGACATGCTCGAGCGGAATCCACATGTAGGCGCCGGCCACCAGCATCTCGAGTTTCGGCCCGAAGCGCGCATCGGCGTCTTCCAGAGACTGGAAGGGGCGGCCGTTGATCGTACCCGTCACCGCGGGCGGCTCGGTCTCGGCCACCGGCGGAAACTCCCGCCGGGCGAACATCTGCTGCCGGGTGCGCTCGGCAGCCAGCGCCGCACGGTTTACCAGGATCCACAGGTCCATGGCGGATTCGCCCTGAGGCAGAGCGTTGAGCTGGCGCTCGGCACGGTCGTAGTCCCCGGCCAAGGCCAGCAGCTCGAACAGGAATCCGCGGCGTTGGGTGTCGCCAGGATTGTCGCGCAGCTCAGCGATGAGAGCGGAAACGGCCTCCGTCAGCCGCCCTGCCTGGTAGAGTTGTTTAGCGTTCATGGCACAAGAGATAGCCCTCCAGCCTCAGCCGACGGTGCGCGGCGACACTCTCAGCTTCCCCGCATCCGGCGGCTGAGAGCAGTAGCGTGCCAGGGGACTAGCCGCCCTTGACCTGCTTGATGTCGTAGTGAGCCTTGATGGCCCCGCCCAGGGTGCCGTCCGGCTTCTGTTCCTTGTACTCGAACTCCACCTTGGTGAAGTTCAGCGAGATCTGATCCAGGGGCAATGCGTCGCCGGCCGCCGAGCCACCTGTCTGGAACGAGGAAACCAGAATGTCCGAGAACGTGACCTTCAGGTACTCCTGCTGTTCCTTCCCGGCTTTCCGGCAGGTCAGGATCGCATTCTTGATGTGGTCGCCACGCGCGCAGGACAGGAACAGCTTGGGACTGGCCTTGTTCACCTGCATGGTGAAGTTGAAGTCCTGCATCTGGATTCTGCCGGCGCCCATGCCGCCGCCGTGCGATGCCGTCCCCGTCTGAACTTCGCCCCAGGAGAACGATTCGATCTCGATCTCGTTCTTGTGCTTGGCATCCTGGCTCTCGCCTTCGATTCCGTCGATCTTCAGAAAATAGTCAACCATCGCCATATGGCTTTCTCCTCAGTTCGATGATCCCTGTCTCTTCACTCACCTCTCCAGGCGGCGCCGCGGCTGCGCGGCCCCGCCACCGGTCTCTTCCGCGCCCCGCTACTTCTGCGCCCGGGGCGGCAGCTCCGCCACCAGCCGCAGGCTGACGGTGAGCTCCTCGAGCTGGAAATGCGGACGCAGATACGCGATGGCCCGGTAACAACCCGGCTTGCCGGGAATCTCTTCGACATCCACGCGGGCGTCGCGTAAGGGGTATTGCCGCTTGGTCTCCTGACTGGCCTGGTCGTCCTCGGTAACGTAGTTGTGGATCCAGTTGTTGAGGAAGCGCTCGGTATCGGACCGGGACATGAAGCTGCCCACCTTGTCCCGCATCATGACTTTCAGGTAGTGAGCGAAGCGCGAGACCGACAGGATGTAGGGCAAGGCCGCCGATAGTCTCGCGTTGGCCGTGGCCCGCTCGTCGGTAAACAGCTTGGGCTTCTGGGCCGACTGGGCGCCGAAGAAGGCGGCGTAGTCCTTGCCCTTGCAGTGCACCAGAGGGATGAAACCCAGATCCGAAAGTTCCTTCTCCCGCCGGTCGGTGATGGAGATCTCGGTGGGGCACTTCAGGGCCACGTCGCCCTCGTCGGTAAGGAAGTTGTGAACCGGGAGGCCCTCCACCAGGCCGCCACCCTCCACGCCGCGGATCGAGGCGCACCAGCCGTTCTCCGCGAAGGAGTGGGTGAGGCGGGCGCCCAACGCCCAGGCCGAATTGCCCCACAGGTACTTGCTGTGGTCGGTGCCGTCCACGCCCTCCTGGTAATCGAAGGCATCCACGGTGCGGCCGTCCTTGCCGTAAGGCTCCCGCAACAGCATGCGCGGGCAGGTCAGCCCCACGTAGCGGGAGTCTTCGCTTTCCCGGAAGCTCTTCCACTTGGCGTACAGCGTCTGGTCGAAGATCTTGGCCAGGTCGCGCGGCTGGCCCAGGTTGGTGTAGCTGTCCAGACCGAACATCTCCGCCGAGGCCGCAGTCAGGAACGGCGCATGCGCCCCCGCCGCCACCTGGGACATCTTCTCCAGCAGTTCCATGTCCTCGGGCGTGCGGCTGAACTCGAAGTCGCCCACCAGCGCGCCGAAGGGCGCCCCGCCGAACGTGCCGAACTCGTCCGAGTAAATCTTTGTGAACGCGGTGCTCTGATCAAACTCGGGAGCCCGCTGGAAGTCCCGCAGCAACTCCTTCTTCGAAACGTTCAACACCCGGATCTTCAGCATAACGCTGGTCTCGGTGTTGTCCAGCAGGTAGCGCAGGCCGCGCCAGGTGGCCTCCAGCTTCTGGAAGGAAGGATGGTGCAGCACCTCGTTCAACTGGATGGAGAGGAGGTGGTCGATCTGGGCGATGCGGGCGTTGATCATGGACTCGGTGTCGCGCGAGACGGTCATCTCGCCCTGAAGCACCTGGGCCACGAATTCCTTGACCAAATCCTTGCCGCGGTCGCGCACGGCCGGATCGCGGGCCAGTTGCCCCTGCTCGACGATCTGGTCGAGCAGCCCGCGCTCGACTACCTGTTCGGCCTTGGGTGCGGCCGCCGCCTGTTGGGGATCACTCATTGGGAACCTCCCTCCGGGCCCTCGGTCAAACCGAGCTCGCCCCGCAGCTTCTCCAGCTTCTCGGTGCTGGTGATGACCTCTTGTAGCAGCTCATCCAGCTTCTCGTTGCTCTGCAAGGTCCCTCGCAAGTCCGCCAGCTTGGTGCGCAACTCCAGCAGCTCGCGCAGCGGCTTGACCTGCCGGGCCACCTGCTCCGGCTCGAAGTCCTGCAAGCTCTTGAAGCGCAGACCCACCTTGAGCTGGCCGGCGTTGGGGTCTTCGCTGAGCTTGTTCTCCACCGAATACGACAGGTGCGGCTTGGCGGCCTCCAGCACGCTGTCGAAGTTGTCCGGATTCAGGTCCACAAAGGGCCGGTCCTTGAACCGGGCCAGTGGAGTCTCCGGCTGGCCGCTCAGGTCCGCCACCACGCCCATCACGAAGGGCAATTCCTTGGCCTCCTGGGCGTCGCCGACCTGGACGTCGTAGGTGATATGCACCCGCGGAGGCCGGACTCTTTTCAGCTTGTCGTGGATACTCTCTCTAGGCATCTGCCCTCCCTAGCGATGCAGTCACAATTGCGGCACGCAAGCGCCCGCGAGCGTAAGTGTACCAAAAAACCCGCCTCGCATCCAGCCCCTAGTTTGACTATTTTTTGCCAGGGCGCCGCCAGAAGACGTCTTGCCGCCGCCCCGGCCCGGGGGACAGTCGGGGAGTTCCCCGCCCACCCGTCGGCCGCGCTGGCCGGGGGGAACGCTCCGTCTGTCCCCCGGGCCGGGCCAAAAAAGGGTTTTGCAACCGCTTCGGAAGGCGCTATGCTGGCTAGGGAAGCGCCATGAAGCGACTCCAGCCCGTCATCTGGTCCAAGGGCACCTTCCTTAGCCCGCAGCACTTGCAGCTCCAGGACCGCTTCATAGAGAGCATACTGGAGTTCAACCTGAATTCCCTGAGCTTCCGGCCCTGGGGATTCAACCGGTTGAAGGTCGATCACGAGGCCCTGGCGGCCGGCAACTTCACGGTGCTGGAGGCCGCCGGGCTGTTCTCCGACGGCCTGCCTTTCGAGATTCCCGCCTGCGACGCCGCCCCGCCACCCAAGGTCCTGGGCGCCTACTTCGAGGGCGAGACCACCCACGTGGACCTCTATCTGGCCATACCTCCCCACCGGGAGAGCGGACTGAACGTCTCGCTGGCCCGGCAAAGCGCCGATACCCGCTACCTGTCCGAGGTGGCGGTGGTGCGCGACGAGAACACGGGCGGCTCCGAGCGGCCCGTCCAGGTGGCACGCAAGAACTTCCGCTGGCTGGTGGAAGGAGAGGTGCGTCAAGGCACTTCGGCCCTCCGGGCTGGCCGGGTGAAGCGTACCCCTGCCGGGCTGTTCCAACTCGACGCCCAATTCGTGCCGCCCCTCTTGGATATCTCGGCCAGCGACTACCTGACCGGCATGCTGCGGCGGCTGGTCGAGATCATGGCGGCCAAGAGCAGCGGGTTGGCCGGACTGCGGCGGCAGAAGAACGAACTTCTGGCGGAGTTCACCGCCTCCGACATCGGCAGCTTCTGGCTGCTGTACACCGTAAACAGCCATCTGCCGCTGTTCCGCCACCTGCTGGAGAGCCGCAAGGGTCATCCCGAGACCATGTTCGCCGCCATGCTGGCGGTGGCCGGGGCGCTGACTACCTTCTCCACGCAGGTCCATCCTCGGGACTTTCCCGCCTACGACCACGACGATCTGGGCGCCTGCTTCACCGCCCTGGACGAGAAGCTCCGGTTCCTTCTCGAGACGGCTATCAAGAGCAACTTCGTGGCCCTTCCCCTCCAGCGGGTTCAGCCCTCGATCTACGCCACCGCCCTGGCCGACGACCGCTATCTGAACAACACCCGCATGTACCTCGCGGTCCAGGCCGAGATGGGCGAGGCCGAGCTCATCTCCAAAGCCCCGCACCTCATCAAGGTGTGCTCCGCCAGCCACATCGAGCACCTGGTGCGCCAGGCGCTACCGGGCATGCAGTTGACTCATCTGCCGCGCCCGCCCGCGGCCCTGCCGGTGAAGCTCAACTACCAGTACTTCAGCCTGAGCCAGGGCGGCGTGGTCTGGGAAGCCATCACCCGCGCCCGCAACCTGGCAGCCTACGTGCCAGGCGATTTCCCCAACCCCCAACTGGAGCTGTTGATCCTGTTGCCCCAGGCGGCCTAGACACGCCTACTTCTTCATCAGAAGATACAGCAGGACAGCAACAATCATCAAAATCAACAGGTTGGCGCCAATTATTAAAGGGATGAAGTACGGCCGCTGCGTCAGCGGCACAGGCTTGGGTGCCACAGCCGCAACCGGCGACACCGGGGGTGGAGGAGCCATCGGCTGGTAGGGGGTCGCCGGGGTCGGCGCCTCGAACAGCCCAGTATAGCTTCCCGGTCCGGTCCGCGGAGCGGCGGCCGGAGTCGGCGTGGGTGGCGGTGTGCCAAATACCTGGGTAGCCGTCCCAGGACCGGGCGTCCCAAAGGCCGGACCTGCGCTTCCTGGGGGCGGTGGCGGAGGTGGAAGGCCGAACGGCTGCCCGGTTGCGGGGGACGCCGCCGGCGCGGGCGGCATCCTCTGACCCCCGGCGCCTCCGAACATTTGGGTGAATGAGCCTGGCCCGCCGACGGAAGGCGGCGGCGGGAAGGGCGCCGGGGCAGGAGGCGGAGGAGCCCAGGCGGGAGTCTGGGCTGGCGGGGGCGCAGTACCCGCAGGCACCGCGCCGAACATCCGGGTAAACTCGCCACTTTGTCCGCCCGTAGCTGGCGCGGGCACGGGCCCCGGCAAAGCGGGCGCTGGCGGCAGAGGTGCTGGAGGCGTCGGGCCAGCGGCGTGAAATTGCTGTGTGAACTCCCCAGGCTGGGACCTGGGAGGTGGGGGCGCGGGTGGTGCGACGGCCGGCGACGGCGGGAGTGACGGAGGGGTCACCGGCGGTGGCGGCGCGGCCGCGGGAGCCGCGGACGCCGTCTGGAACTGCCGGGTGAACTCACCAGGTCCCGCAGTCGGGGTGGCTTCCGTCCGGGGAGGGCCAAACATCTTGTCGAAGTCGTCGGCGGTCGCCGCCTCGGGCGGCGGAGGAGGGGGTACAGTCGCAGGGGGCGCCGGCGGCGGAGCCGGAGCCGAGGGTTTCGGGGGTGTTGGCGGGGCTGCCGGGGCCGCGGCTTCCGAAGGGGCCACGGCCTCAAAGAGGGCCGTAAACTCAGTCTTCGGCCCCTCGACCGCGGGCGGCGACGCGGCCGGAGGAGTGGGCGGAGGCGGCGGCGCGGCAGGGGGGGGCGCAATCGGAACCGGCTTCTCACTCCCGGGGACCGTCCACTTGCCTGTGGCTGCCAGCGGGTCGGCGGTAGCCGCGGGCGCTGCCTTTGGCGGAGGCGCCTCGGGGCGCCGCTCCGCTTCGAGCCACTCCCGGAGAGTGCTGAAACCCGGAAGCGCCTCGGTAACCGCGTAGGGCATGCCCTTGTAGTCGCTGATCTCCAGGATCTGCCGGCGTTTGTCGGCCGCGGGGTCCACCAGCCGCTGCAACATCAGGTCGAGCAGCTTCTCCTTGGGCGGCGCGGGCTTGGCCCCGAACAACAGGTGCACTAGCACGTCGCGCCCGGTGGCAGCTTCACGCGCCCGGAAAGTCTTCGATTCGCTGTCGTTGGCGACGACCTCGAGTAGTTCGTAGCGGTTGTCGAGATCCATGCCCAAGCTCTGGTACTATAATGGCATCGCAGGGGGCGGTTTTCAAGACTTCCTGCGCAGCAGTCCCCCAAAGTGGAACTGGTGCGCTAGACTGGCGGGTACGAGCACCGGCGTCGCTCCGCCGCAAGATGCGACCTGCGAGCAGACGCGACCAAGCTCTCCGGCCTGGAGACAGCTTGGTCCGGCCGCGCGGTGCCTGACACGCCGGGGCGGGCGTGGGGACTTCGACATAGCGGGGGTTTCTTCATGGAAAGCCGGATCTGGGCGCCTGGGAGGCGGCACCTCCCACTCCTGGTAGTTCTCCTCTTGCTGCTTCCCTTGCTGTTGTACTACGGCTGGGTTTCTGCGCAGAGGGACTACTTCACGGGCCGAAACCTGCGTCTGCTGGCGGTAATGAGCGACCAGGTCGAGTCCCGGATCGATCTGCTGGCCGCGGTCCTTAGGGGCGCCGCCACGCAAGCTTCGCGGGGCGAGACGCACTACTTTAAGCAGTTCCTCCGGGAATCCGTGCCGGAAGTAAGCCCGGCCGATCCCTCGCCGGAAAAGGCCGCCACCACCTCTTGCGAGGACACGCGTCTCCGTCCGCTGGTGGCGGTGAGCCGCAAGGAGAACCAGTCGATTCTGAGGTTCGAGATTGCCTGTTCAGGTCACAGCTTCGCGGCGGAGGCAAGTCTGGAGGCTCTGATCGCGCCTTTCGTCCGGGAGGGCGTCTTCGGGGATGTGCTCCTGGCCGAGGCGGACAGCCGTGTGCTGTTCCAGTACGCGCCATCCGGAGCACGGATCGAGCGGCTCGATGCCTTGCTCGAAGGGCGAACCGCCGAACCGAAGCAGGCGCCGCAGTGGGCCACGCTCAGGCGTTTCGGCAGCACCGCCGACGTGGAGATAGCGGGCGCGGCCTACAAGCTATTCCTGCAACCGGTGGCCTTGGCCCTGAAGGCCAAGCCGGAAGATCCCCACACAGTGGAGTGGGCGCTGTGCGGAGTAACCCGCGGCAGCGATTTCCTCGCCGGGAGCATGGCGATTTCCTATCAGATCATTGCCTGGTTCACGTTCCTGGTCATTGCCATGTTCCTGGGGTGGCCGTTCCTGAAGGCGGCGTTCATGAACCACCGCGAGCGGTTGCGGATCTCGGACGCGCTGTTCATGGTGCTGGCGACCCCCATCGGCGTTTGCCTGCTGACGCTGCTGGCCCTGAACACCTACCACGATCATGTGCTCCAGGTGGAGACCCATGACCAGTTGGAGGAGCTGGCCGGGGCCGTCAACCGGAATCTCGTGCAGGAGCTGCGCGATATCCGCGCGCAAATGGAGGCGTTCAACCAGAGGCTCTCCTCGGGACTCGCGCGGCAGGGGAACATCCTGGCGGATCCCAAGCTCTTCAATCACCCCGCGGACCCGTACCCTTATCTGGAGAGCGTCTGGTGGACCAACCAGCAAGGGTTGCAGGTTCGGAAGTGGGCCGTGAGAAGCCAGCCCACGCAGTCCATCCCTGTCGCCGCCAGGGGCTATTTCACCAACCTGAAAGCGGGACGCCACTGGCGGCTGGACGACCGGGAATTCCAACTCGAGCCGATCTACTCGTGGACCACCGGGGAGAACACGGCGGTCTACATGATGCGGATGCCGGACGGGAGCGACTACTGGAGCGCCGCAATTACCACGCGCCTGCTGTCGGTGATGCAGCCGCTGCTGCCGCCCGGCTACGGCTACGCCATCATCGGCAGCGACGGGAAAGTGCTGTTTCACTCGGATGTGCGGCGCAACCTGAAGGAGAACTTCTTCGACGACCTGGACGAGGACGACGAGCTGCTCCCCGCCGTGTTCGCGCGGGCGGCCGTGCGGTTCAGCTCGCACTACCTCGGCCGCGGACACCGGCTCTATGCGGCTCCGGTGGTGGGCATCGAGAACTTGGCCTGGACGCTGGTGGTGTTTCGTGATAGCACCTTGCTTCGCTCGCTGGATCTGGAGGTCCTGGCGCTGGCCCTTTCCCTGCTGTTTGTGTACGGTGTGGTGTTCGTGCTTGCGGCCGCCGTGGTTCATTACCTGCCGCCGAAGGTGGGTGCGGATTGGCTGTGGCCCCGGCGGGAGATGGCGGGCGGGTACCGTCACCTGTCATGCGCCTATGCCCTGATGCTCCTGGCGAGCCTGCCATGGCTGTTTGGCGCCGGCCCTCTGGAGATCCTGGCCTGGGTTGCGTGCGCGCCGGCCGCCGCGGTTGCGATGGCTTTCACGCGGCTGGGAGGGGGCGAAACCGCGGGAGGCTGGAAACGGCGCGCCGGGGAGGTGGCGCCCGCTCTGCTGCCGGCGTTGCTGGCCGCCTGGTTGCTGGTGTTCTCGCCGCGCCCGTGGTGGGTGTCGCTGCTGCTGTGCGCCACGCTGGCCGCGGCGGGGACATCGTGCTGCTGGGCCGCCGTCAGGCGCTTCTTCGATGGGGCCTGTGTTCCGAGATATCATGCCGTCTACGTGTGGGCCAGGGTGCTGCTGCTGTCGCTGGTCGCCACGGCGCCCTGCATCGGGTTCTTCACACTGGCCTGCGATCACGAGCTGGAGTTGCTCATCAAGCACGGCCATCTCCTTATGGCGCGGTCGGCGGAGGAACGCGCGCGGAGGATCGTCGGGGAGTACAGGGAAGTGACCATCCCGGAGAGAGAGAAGACCAGGTTGCTCGAAGGGATGCTCGCCCTGGTGAAGGCCCGGGACGCCTACCCTGAGGCGCTGTCTCACACGACCCTGAAAGCTTCGCCGGAGAAGGTCCCGGGGGACAACGGGGGCGCGGCGGCGGGCATTCGCCAGTCGGCGGAGCGAGCCATCCGAGGCGCTCTGACGGGAATTCGGCGACCGTATGACCAGGTGGCCTGGGAGACCGGCGGGCTGGCGGAGGACCAGCCTCTGGACGGCAGGTGGAAATGGGAGACCGATAAGGAGGGGAACCTCAAGCTGCTGTACCCCTACCGGTTCGATGGCTACCAGCGCCTTGAGGTGAGCTCGCGGCTGCCGCGGCTACGGCCGCCGAACGACCCGCTCGGCTGGGGCCTGTTGCTGGCGTTGCTGGTGGCCCCGTGGCCTTGCCTCCGGTTCATGGCCAGGCGGGTGTTCCTGCTCGACGTGGAAGAACCCGCGCCGTTGAAGGAGACCGCTCTGGATCCGTGCGAGCCGGTGACACGTAACCTCCTGGTGCTGGGCGAGCCGTGCTCGGGCAAGAGCGCGCAACTGAGCAAGAGGTCCAATATTCACACGGTCAACCTCGCGGCGGTGGCCGTCGCCGCCCGGTGGGAGGAGGCCCTCACGGAAGCGCGCGAGTCGCGGGCGGAGGTGGTCGCGCTGGATCATTTCGAGTACCAGATCGAGGGCGCGGAATGCAGCCGCCGGAAACTCCACTTGCTGGAGCAACTGCGGTACGCCGACAAGCGCACCGTGGTGATCCTGTCCACCGTCGATCCGCTGTACTACTTCACCAGCGGGGGCGCCGGAGACGCCCCGTCGGAAACCGGCCGGACCAGCGGGAGCGAGCGGGAAGGCGCACCCTTGTCTTTGCCGGAGGTGGACCGGTGGGCGGGTGTGTTGAGCTCTTTCGAGAAACTCCATTATGCGGAGCACCGCGACGGCGATTTCGAGCGCGCCATGGACGAGTTCTCGGCGAAAGTCGCGCCCGACGGAGAGCCCCGGCGCGTTCTGGAAAGGGAATGCAGCGGGACATCGCGGCTGCGCGCCATCGGCCGGGAATTCGCGGAATCGGTCCCCGAGGGAGCCAGCTACACCGAGGAACAGATCGTCGGCGAGATCCTGCACCGGGCGGAGGCCTATTACCGGGCGGTGTGGGCCACTTGCTCCCAGAACGAAAAGCTGCTGCTGATCCAGTTGGCCCAGGACGGGCTGGCCAACGTCAAGAGCCGCGCGGCCCGTGATCAGTTGCGCTGGAAAGGGCTGATCCGTTTGCGTCCTCGGATACGGGTGATGAACGAGAGCTTTCGAAGGTTCGTGCTCTCGGCCCAGCACCCGGAGGAGGTCTCGCAGTGGGAGAAAGAGGGCGCCGCCGCGGGCTGGAATGCGCCCAGAACGGCGCTCCTGATCCTGGCCCTGTTCCTGGTCACTTTCCTC
>VFZS01000008.1 GCA_016871095.1 Acidobacteriota bacterium | reverse complement strand
GCATGCGGGGATCCGCCGCCGGGTCATACCAGCGCGAGCTCAGCATGGGATCCAGCGTGAAGCTGACGTACAGCGACACCAGCACGGCGAAACCCACGGTGATGCCGAACTGGTAGAAGAACCTCCCGATGATGCCGCCCATAAAGGCCACCGGCACGAACACGGCCACGATGGTGAAAGTGGTGGCCATCACCGCCAGGCCGATCTCGGCGGTGGCTTCGCGCGCGGCGGTGTAGTGGTCCGCGCCGGCGTGCATGTGACGCACGATGTTCTCGCGCACCACGATGGCGTCGTCGATCAACAGCCCGATGGCCAGCGACAGCCCCATCAGCGTCAGCACGTTGAGCGTGAAGCCCAGGGCGTGCATCACGATGAAGGTCGAGATCACCGAAACCGGCAGCGCCGTGCCCGTGATCACCGTGCTGCGCCAGCTATTTAGGAACAGGAACACGATCAGCACGGTGAGGATGCCGCCAATCACCAGGGTGATCTGGACGTCCTCGACGGATTCCTGGATGAACACCGAGCGGTCCACCACCGAGCGCAGGCGGATGTGCGGAGGCAGCTCGCGGTTGAGCTGGTCGATGGCGCGGAGCACCCCGCCGGCGACCTCGACGGTGTTGGCGCCCGACTGCTTGACCACATCCAGGGCCAGCCCCGCCTTGCCGTCGATCAGAGCGGCGCTGCGGCGCTCCTCGACGCCGTCCACGATGCGCGCCACTTGCGGCAGGTATATAGGCGCGCCGTTGCGCACCGCCACGATGAGGCGCTCGAACTCCTCCACCGAGCGGTACTTGCCGGCCACCCGCACCAGCGGCTCGAACTTGTCCTGCTCGAGCTTGCCGGCGGGCACGTCCTGGTTCTCGCGCCGCAGCGCGCCGGCCACCTCGGCGAAGCTGAGGCCGTAAGCGCTGAGCCGGGCGCGGTCCACGAAGATGTGGATCTCGCGGCGGGCCAGTCCCACCAGGTTGACCTGCCCCACGCCGGGAACGGTCTCCAGCCGCCGCTTGATGTTCTTCTCGGCCAGCCCCGAGAGCGCCCGGATATCGGCGGTGGGGCTCTCGACCGCCACCGAGATCACCGGCATGGCGTTGAAGTCGATGCGCTGGATGACCGGCTCCTTCATGTCGGCGGGGAAGTCGGCGCGGATGGCGTTGATCTTGGCCTGAGCGTCCTGCTGGGCGGTGTGGATGTTGACGCCGAGGTGGAACTCGGCGGTGATGACGGAGAGACCTTCGGTGGTGGTCGAAGTCTGGTGGCGCAGGCCGGGGATGGTGTTGAGGGTCTCCTCGATGCGCTTGGTGACCTCGCGCTCGACCGTCTCGGGCGAAGCGCCCGGGTAAAGCGTCTGCACGGTGAGCACCGGGATCTCGACGTCGGGCATCAGATCGATAGACAGCTCGCGATAGGAGTACAGGCCCAGAGCCACCAGCGTTACGGACAGCATGGTGGCTAGCACGGGCTGCTTGATGGAGAGGTCGCTCAGGAACATGGCGCATCACTCCTTGGATGGCGGGTCAAAGGAGAGACCGCTCCCTCACGGTCGCGGCTCGGAAACGCCGTAACCGAGCCGCGAGCGTAAGCGAGCGGTCGCGGGCGCATCACTGTCCCTCCTTCGCACTGTTGGCGGCCGCGGGCTGCGGCTCCAGGCGCACGCCCTCGGCGATCTCGATGCCCCGCTCGGCCAGCAGCAGGTCGCCGGGCTTCAGGCCCTCGAGGATCTCAAGCTGGCCTTCCAGCTCGCGGCCGATGCGCACCTGACGCCGCGCGGCGCGGTGGTTCTCCGCGACGAAGACGAAAGCGGTCTTGGCGGAGCGGTCGTCACGGTAGACCGACGCCGCCGGAACCACGATGGCCTGGGCGGTGACCCCGGTGAGGATCTCGCCCTCGGCGAACATGCCGGCGCGGAGCCGGCCCGCGGAGTTGTCCACGCGGATGCGCACTTTGACCGAGCGCGTCGCCGCGTCCGCCTCCGGGCTGATCTCGATCACCCGTCCTTCGAAGACGGCTCCGAGATAGGTCCGCACGCGGAAGGTGACGCGCTGGCCGGCGCGGACCGGCGCCAGCTCGGACGCGGCCACGGGGCTCTCCAGCTCCATGCGGCGGTTGTCCACGACGGTGAAGACCGCGGTGGGAGGCTCGACGTAAGCGCCCGGGTTGGCGAACTTGTTCTGGATCTGTCCCGCGACGGGCGAGTAAATCACGGCGTCGCGGAGCTGCTTCTGGGCCACGGCCAGGGCGGCGCGCGCCTGCTCAAGCTGCGCGGCGGCGAGCGCCACCTGCGCGCGAGCGTCTTGTTCGGCTACCTCGGCGGCCTTGAGATCCCGGTCGGTGATGCCGCCGGAGCGGACCAGGTTGCGCGCGCGCTCCAGCTCCGAGCGCTGGTGCGCTTCCATAACCTGAGTGCGCGCCAGTCCGGCCTGGGCCACCTTGATCGCGGAGGCGGCCTGCTGGACGGCCAGTTTGCAGTTCTCGTCGTCCACCCAGATGACGGCCTCACCCGCGGCGACGGCGTCGCCTTCCTCTTTGTCGAAGCGCAGCACGCGGCCGGTGGTCTGCGCCTTGACGTCCACACGGGCGCTCGACACCAGCGTGCCGGTGACCGCCACGCTGGCGGCCAGCGGCTGAGGCGCCACGCGCAGCAGCGCCGCGCGCACCGGGGGCGCCTCGCCCGCCGCGGCGGGGCGGGCCTGCTCCTTATGACATCCGGTGAGAAGGGCCGCGGCCACGGCCAGAAAAGGGATAAAGCGGATTCGCATCGGGTCACTCCCAAGGGGTTCTTCCGGCGGCCCAGCGCAGGTTGGCGCGGGCCACGGCGTGATCGTGCAGGCCGCGCAGCAGGTTGACGCGGGCCGCGGTGAGGGCGGTCTGGGCGTCCACCACGTCCAAGGTAGTGGCGGCGCCGTGCTGGTAGTTCTCCTGCATCATGGTGAGGACGCGCTCGGCCTGGCCCAGGTTGGCGCGCGCGGCGGCGATCGTCTGGCGCGCGGCGGCCAGCTCGTCGAGGCCCTGCTCGAGGCTGAGGCGGATCTGCTGCTCGGTCTTCTCGCGCTCCAGGCGGGCCGCGCGCTGGCTGGCGGTGGCCTGCCACACCAGGCCGCTGCGGCGGAAGCCGTCAAACACCGGCAGGGTCAGGTTCACGCCGGTGGTCCAGCGCACAAACTTCGAGTTGACCAGGTTCTCCGGCAGGCGCGCCATGACGCCGTAGTGGGCGGTGAAATCCACCCGCATGCGGCTCTCCGCCCGGGCCAGGTCCAGTTGCGTGGCGGCGCTGCGCTCGGCGATGCGCAACCGCAGCAGCTCGGGCCGGCGGCGCGCGGCCTCCTGCATCAGCCCGTCCAGGTTGGGGTCCTCCCAGGCTTTCTCCTGGAACTCGCCCGCGATGCGGGTGGGATGCCCGGCGGGCCGCACCAGGTAGTAGTTGAGCAGCGCGCGGGCCTGGCGGATGGCGTTCTGAGCCCGCAGCAGGTCCGGCGCGCCGTTGGCCACCGCCACCTCCGAGCGCAGCACGTCCACCTGGGTGGCCACACCGTTGCGAAACCGCACCCGCGCCATCTCGGCGTGCCTCTCCTTCTGCCGCTGCGTTTCCGCCACCATAACCTCGTAGCGCTCGGCCCACAGCAAAGCGTAGAAGGCCTTCGCCACTTCCAGCGCCAGCTCCTGCTGCGCGCGGCCGATCTCCGCCAGCGAGCCTTCCGACTCGACGGAGGCCAGACGCAAGGCCGTGCCGACCTTGCCCTGGGTGAAGAGGGGCTGCTTGACTGTGACGCTGTAGTCGAACAGGTTGACCGGGGTGGGCACCAGGGCTTCGCGCAGCTCGGCGGGGAACTTGTCCAGGCCCGAGGCGTTCAGCAGGCTGGGATCGCGCCAGCGCATGGCGCCGGAGTTGAGCGTGATCTCGGGCAGGGCCTGGGCGCGCACCTCGCGTATCTTGCCCTTCAGGGCGTCGGAGGCGGCCCGCGCCTTGCCCACGTCCGGATGACGCTCGATCGCCAGCCGCACGGCCTCCTCCAGGGTCAGGGCCGGCTCCTGGGCGGCCAGCCCGGCGGCCATCATCAGCGCGAAGAAAAGCGGCATACCTACAGCCATACGTTGTTCCTCACCCCAGGTTCCAGCTTTGTTTACCTATCGGTAGGATTCTTTCCGCAGCCCCGTAACAGCGTGTTCACAATCCGCCGCGCCAGCCGCCGGTCCAGCGCCGGCTTGCCCATCAGCAGGTAGCCCATGGTGTAGATGAAGTGGATCCCCATCATCATCTCCGCGATTTCCCGGGGCCGGCCCTTCAGTTCTCCGCGCCGCACGCCCTCGCCGACGATGCCGGTTACGAACCGGATCCAATCCATTCCCAGTTCCACGTAGTCGATGGCGGGGGAACCCTTCTCCGCGGCGAAGAGCATGCGGATGAACAGGCGCGCCAGGCTGGGATCGCGGCGGGTGCCTTCGAAATCCGCAGCCAGGACCTCGACCAGTTTCCGGGGCGCGGTCTCGGCGCGGCGGGAAGCCAGCAGCAACTGCTTGCGCGATTCGTTGCAGGCATCCACGATCAGCTCACGGAAGAGTTGCTCCTTGCTGCCGAAGTAGTAGTAGAGGACCGGCTTGGTGATGCCGGCCTTCTGGCAGATCTCGCGCGTGGTGGTGGCGGCGTAGCCCTTCTCGGAGAACAGCTCGGTGGCCACCGCGCAGATGCGGTCGCGCCTGAGCCGTTGCGCTTTCATACTTACCGATAAGTATACAACCGCTCGCAGGAGGCCGTCAAGCGGGCGAGGGGAGGCAGCAGCGATTTCGCAAAACCGGGTGTCGTGGCGCGATAACCGCGAGAACGGGATGGACTTCTACAGCCGGGGGGTCGTGGGGCCGGCTGGCAGAGGCGGTCTTCGCCTCGGCAACCTTGGTCGGCGTGCCCCCGGCGGGTTCATGAAGGCGGCCCGGGGAATAGTAGGTCCTCGGCGCCCGCGGAGGATGCCGGGTCGGGTCAATAGGGCCAGTGGACAAGCCGCTTCCGTTTCGCCGGATTGCTGAAAGCGGATTCCCAGGAAGACCGGAAACGGCGTGCTCACCACCGTAACGGCCGAGAGGCGGTGGTAGTACTGCGTCCACTCCTGCAGCTCGCCGTCCACCTTCCGCTGGACGGTTCTCTCCAGGCATGCCCTGCTGCGCGGGCAATACGAACTGCAAATCTCGATGCCATCCACCGCGGCCACCACCCGCCCCCTGGCCCAGTCTGAGTGCCGTACGCCGTTACGCTCTGGTTGCCGGGCGACCCGGCAACCGAGATCAAATACCTCTTCCGCAAACTGGCGTCGCAGAGCGTGGCCGATGGTGTCCTCGCTCAGCGGTCCGATCCGTTTGTGCAGCACCCCGTCCCGGCACTCCGCCTCGATCCGGTGAACTGGACCATCCTGACAGGCCGATCCCAGGAACACCGCAGCCAACACCTTGGGCCAGGGATGGGGCGGGTCGTGCCGGCCCTCCGCCGTGCTGGCCGCCGACGCAGTCCAGGCGGCTAACTTGTCGAGACAGGTTGCGAACTGGTGGCGGCGCAACGCTGCTTTCTCTCCTCCCGGCCGAGAAAGCGCCGCGAGTTGAGGTGGGCAATCTGGGCCGCCGCCTCTGCGAAGCGTTTGCGTTGTTCGGCTTTGCCGCGCACCTCGTCGGCCCGCGCGGCGGGCACATGGAAGGACTGGGGCTGGCTTTCCACCAGGACGGAGAGCAAGAACTGAGCATGCAGCTTCTCGCCACCGGCGCAGCGGCAGATGGGCTTGCCGCACTTGCGGGAACGCTGGACGAAGGAGCCGGGAAGCATCTCGCCTATCTGCTATCATCTCTCCGTATGAGGCGACTGGCGGTGTGGTGCGCGCTTCCCCTCGTGACCCTGCTTGCGGCAGCCCAGGAGCCGGGTTTCCGTTCGCTGTTCGACGGCCAGACCCTGGGCGGCTGGAAGCTGGTGGGCGGCAAGGGCCCCGGCTACGTGGTCGAGGACGGCAAGCTGGTCTGTCCCGCCGACGGCGGCGGCAACCTGTACACTGACCGGGAATACTCGGACTTCATCCTGCGCTTCGAGTTTCTAATGGAGCCCGGCGGCAACAACGGCGTGGGCATCCGTTCGCCGCTGGCGGGCGATGCGGCCTACCGGGGCCTGGAGATCCAGATTCTCGATGACCAGCACGAGCGCTACAAGGGCTGGCTGAAGCCGGAGCAGCACCACGGCTCGGTCTACGGCCTCATCCCCGCCCGCACCGGCTACCTGAAGCCCGCGGGGCAGTGGAACGACGAAGAGATCCTTCTGGACGGGCGCCGCATCCGCATCACCCTCAACGGCGTCATCATTCTGGACACCAGCCTGGACATAGTCCAGGAGCCCCAGGTGCTGAAGAAGCACCCGGGCCTGGCGCGCGCCTCTGGTCACATCGGTTTTCTGGGCCACGGCACGCGGGTCGAGTTCCGCAACATCCGCCTCCGGGAGCTCCGCTGAACCCTGCCTACAGGCGCTTGGCTCTCCAGCCGATATGTCCCCACAGCGGCAACCGGCCGCCTGCGGTGACGCGTGGAGAGCAGCGAAGCGGAAGTTCTTGACCGGCAAGCGCTCATAGAGCGTCTGGGAGGGGATCTGGACTTGTTCCAGGAGATCGCCGGGCTATTCCGCGAGGACTCCCCCAGGCTGCTGTCGCAAATCCGCAGCGCGGTGCGGGGGGCGGATGCGCCGGCGCTGGAAAAGGCGGCCCACACGCTCAAGGGCTGTGTCGCGAACTTCGGCGCGCAGGCCGCGGTCCAGGCGGCTCTCCGGCTGGAGCGGATGGGTCGTGCCCACGACCTGGCCGAGGCCTCCGGCGCCTGCCGGACTCTGGAGAACGAGATCGCCCGCTTCGAGCAGGCCCTCGAGGCGTTGGCCCGCGAGCTGGGCAATCACTGACCCGGCGGCGCGCTCTGGTATAGTGGGGAAACACATTGCCACATGCCGCCCCAGGTTCCTTGCGTCACTTGCGCGCACAGCCCCGATTCAGATGACGCCTACATGTTCTACGCGCTCGCCACACGCAAGGTCCGCTCCACCCGGCTGACCTTCTCCCACGTCCTGGCCGACATCGAGACCCTCAACTCCAAGGCCCGCCAGGGAGTTTACGAGCTCACCGCCATCTCCTATCATGCTTATCCGTATGTGGCGGACCGCTACGCCCTGATGGCCTGCGGTTCCAGCGTCGGCGACGGCTACGGCCCCATCCTGGCCGCCTCCCGGCCCCTGGCCCCCGGCGAGATCAAGGGCAAGCGCATTGCCGTGCCCGGCCGGCTCACCACCGCCTACCTGGTGGCCAAGCTGTTTGAGCCGGACTTCGATGCCGTGGTGGCTCCGTTCGACAAGGTGCTGGAGGCGGTGGCCGGGGGCCATGCCGACCTGGGGCTGGTGATTCACGAGGGGCAGTTGACCTACTCCCGCGGCGGTTTTCACAAGGTTGTGGACCTGGGCGCCTGGTGGAAGAGCGTCCACGGCCTGCCGCTGCCGCTGGGCGCCAACGCCCTCTCCCGCGCGCTCTCGTCCGGAATCCAGGCCGAGTGCTGCCGCCTGATGCGCGCCAGCATCCAGTACGCCTTCGACCACCACGAGGCGGCCCTGCACTACGCCATGCAGTTCGCGCGCGACCTGGAGCCGCGCCTGGCCGAGAAGTTCATCGGCATGTACGTGAACCACTACACGCTGGACTGCGGCGAGCTGGTCCCCCAGGCCGCCCAGAGGCTGCTGGACCTGGGCCACCAAGCCGGGCTGCTGCCCCACCGCGTGACGGTCCAGTTCGTCCGGTAGGCCCCGCCATCGCCGCGTCAGTCCTCCGCGAGCTCATTCAGCGTCGCAACCGAGAGAGAAGCGCAAGGCGGCACAGACTTCCCTCATCCGCCGCGGGTCGAGCCGCGCCACGCGCCTCCCCAGGCGGTCCTGGGACACGGTGACCGCGTTGTGCAAATTGATTGCGCAGGGGCCCTGCATGCCATCCTCCTCGCCGAGCAGGACCTCAGACGGGACGCCGCGGACAGTCGAAGTGACCGGCGTCACAGTGACCGTCGCCAGGTAGCGGATGGCGCTGTCGCGCGTCAGCACCAGCACCGGCCTCTGCTTGTCCGGAGGAGCGAACCGGTAGAGGCGAACGTCTCCCCGGGCTACTCCGCCGGCCACGCCGCCTCCGCCTCCCAGCCCGTCAGCTCATCGTCCGCTTCAGGCCCCATCTCGTAGCCTTGGCGGTCGCGCTCCTCCAGCGCCCGGATCTCCAGTCGCCTCAGGTGCTCACGCAGGGCGTCACGAATCAGCGCGGACCGGTTCAGCCGGGTGCGCCGAGCGGCCCCATCCGCCGCCCGCAGCAGTTCCGAGTCGAGAACCACCTGGATGGTTCGCATATGTGGACTCCAGTCCACAGTATACTCCACACCCAGCCCTGCCCCCGCGGCTAGGAGGCCGCTGAAAGAGCCCACGGGTAAGCTGAAGCTCGCCCCACGTGGGCGCACAAGTCGTTGATTCGCCATGTAGCATAAGCTTCAGCTTGTGTCCCACGCACCGGCTGAAGGGCTATTTCAGCAGCCTTCTAGCGGCGCCGGAGTGTGTGCTCAGTCGCTGCGCCGCACAGGCGCCCTGCCCCTGCGGTCAGCGGTCAGAAGCGGATGCCCAGCCCGACCGTGGGTACCAAGTCGTGCACCCAGCGGTCCAGGCTCGCGCCGCCCACCGGCACGATCACCTCTCGCGGGAAGGGCGTCAGGTAGTCGCGCAACTCCGCCGTCAGGGACCACCGCTGGCTCAGCCGGACCTTCACCCCGCCGCCCACGCTGATCAGCGGTTTCCACTCCGTGGTGCGGGTCAGCAGCGCGAACTGGCTGAGCGGCTGGTAGGCCCGCTCGACGCCCGTGCCGCGGTAGTTCTTCAAGCCCGCGCCCGCCGCCAGGAACGGCCGCAGCGGCGCTTTGCGCGGCCGGGCGTAGAAGTGCCAGTCGTAGTGAAGGGCGTGCGCCGAGCCGCGGAACTTCTCGGCCGCGCCGCCGGAGGCCAGCATCAGGTCGCTGCGCTGGCAGGTCCAGCGAATCTCGCCGCTGATGTGGTCGTAGTAGTGTTGGACCAGGGAAACGCCGAACACAACGCCGTTGGCGAAGCCCGTCTGGGCGCTGCCGAACCGGTTGGTGAGATCCAGGTTCCGGTGGGCCGAGCCGCCGGCCAACCCGTTGACTTCCCACTCCTGACCCAGGCAGGCGGCCCCCGCCAGAACCAGCGTGGCCGCCACCGATCCCAACCGCGCTCGCGTCCCTGCGTTCCTCATTTCACCACCCGCACCATCAGCGCGGTCGAATTGCCGCCCTGACGGATCACCAGGGGCACTTCCAGCCCCGCGGGCGCCCAGGTGGGCACCATGGCGTTGATCTGGTAGACGCCCACCAGCCCCGGGACCAAGCCCGCATACAGCACCGGCAGACTCACCCCGCCGAGGTCCACTTCCGCCGGCAGGGTCACCGCCGCCAGCGGATCGGCGGGCGCCGCCACGCCGGCCTCCACCGCCGGCCAGGTTCTTCCCAGCCCGGTGGCGTAGATGACGATGGCTTCATCCGGATGGATGGGGTTCGACAGGGTCACCAACTGGCCGTTGCTGACCCGAAAGACGGTGGGCAGCCCGGTCAGCGGTCCGGCCACCCCGCTGCGGAAGACACTGGGCGCCGCGGCCTGGACGGCCACTGTCAGCTCGTTGCTGGAGGCCGCTGGGGTTCGCAGGATGAGTGTGGCGTTGCCCGTGATCCGCGGCGGAAGCTGCGCCTGTATCGCCGTGGCCGACATCGAAAACATCGGCACCAGCACCCCGTTGAGGGTAAGGCAGGATTCCCCCAGGGCCGTGGGCAGCGGCAGTTGGCTGGTGGCCAGGGTGAGGGGGCTCAGGCCCGAGCCTTCCACCACCACCAGGCCGCCGGCGGCCACCGCCTCGGTGCGGTCGGCCGCGTTCACTACGCGTTCCAGCCGGGGCGTGGGCACCGGCGCGTCGTAGTTCCACGGCAGCACGGTGAAGCCCGAGATGGTCAGCGAGATGATGGCGCCGCGGTCGGCCAGGGGGGCCAGCGTTCGGGTGAACACCGCGCCGGGCTGACCCAGAAGCGCCGCCTCCAGCATGCGTGTGGGCCGCAGGCTGTCGCCTCGCGCCAGGTCCAGCCGCTGCACTACTCCCGGAACGGTTGCCGCGGCAGAATTGGTCTTGATTCCAAAGCCGTCCACGAAGGCGAAGCCCGAGGGCGCGCCGGTGTCGGTCTCCAGCTTGCGGACCGGCACCAAAGATGGGTTCAGCAGCGAGTTCCCAACCACGAACTGGTCGAAATCGCTGGCTGCATACGGTCCGGCCAGCTCGGTGAAGTCCTTGCGCCAGACGGTGAAGTTGTTGGCCGCGGCGCTGAACAACAGCAAGTTGCCGTCCGCCATGGCCGCCAGAATCGCCGCGCCCGACGGCATCGCCGTCAGCATAGTGTTCAGGTGGATCTTGTTCTCCCACACGCCCAGGCTGGGCAGCGTGGTAGCCTGGCGCGTGAACAGGTTCACGACGTCGATGGTGTGCGCCGGCCCCACCACCCGCGAGGCCGCCAGAATGAACGTGCTGGAGGAGGCGATCGAGCGCGCGTAGTGGCCCGGCGGCATAGCCACCGCAGGGGCCTGCTGCATCCGGTTCAGATCCCACACCGTGATGATCTGCGAGTCGTCATTGGCCACCAGCAGGTAGTCCCCGTCGAAGCTCAGCGCCATCTGCGTGGGGGTGTTGCCCGTGCGCAGCGTGGCGATCTGCTGGAAGTCCGAGCCCCGGAACACCAGCACCTGGTTGTTGTCCTGCCGCAGGATGTAGAAGCGGTCACGGAAGGGATCCGCCAGCAAGTCCACCAGCTTTCCAGGCACGTTCACGATGGTTCCGCGCTGGTCGGGTTCCCGGTTGTTGATGAGCACCCGCACCGGCGGCGGCAGGTTGACCGCCCCGGCGGATTCGATATTCAGCAGACCCGCCACCGTCCCCCGCAGGGTCTGGAAGCGGTTCATGTCCACCCAGACGCGGACCTTGGCGGGGGTGACGCCGCCCGCCGGCTCGACCGCGAGGCCTTCCATGGCTGTCGAGATCTTGAAGTCCGTAGCCCCGCCGCCCGGGTTCACGATGTCGATCTCATGGGAGACCACCCGTCGCTCGCACAGGCTCCCGCGCAGCAGGACGTCCTCCTGGAGGGCGGCGACGCGCGGCGCCTGATCCAGCGTGCCCACTGGCAGGATGGCCAGCCCGCTGGCCGACAGCGCATACATGGTCTTGCGGTCGCTGGACAGCACCGCCTTTCCCGCCAGGTTCTCGGCCAGCTTCAGACGCTCGCGCACCGCCAGGTTGTCGGCCTCGACGATGGCCAGCACCGGGGCCGGCGCGTTGCTGGGGACATTGCCCCCCGGGGCTTGCGGCGGGGGCGTCTGGCTGGTTTGCGCCTCCGGCACTTGGGCGTAGATGACACCCCGCACGGAATCGAAGGCGTGCCCTCCCACGGCCATCTCCCCCGAGGCGTTCCTGAATTGCGCCAGCAGCACACCGCGCCGGTCGCACAGGCCCCAGCCGGCCAGGTAGGCGCTGCCATCCTGGTTGACGCTGATGGCCCGGGGACCCAGCGGCGGCGAGGTGGTGATGTAGATTGCTCCAATCTGCCGGCTCGGCACGTGGTAGCGGAAATGGAGGGTGGCCCCCGTGGAATCCTCGGTGTCCGCTTCGGCGACGCCGAAGATCCACTGGCCGTCGCCGGAGGCCGACGTGCTGGCCCGCACGAAATCGGGCGGGGCGCTCGGTCCCGGCTGGGGCAGGATCTTGGCGGTGACCCCGGCGACGGTATCCAGCACCTCCATGCGCCCGCTGGCCGGATCCAGCAGGCGGAAGTCCTGGGCGGTGACGATCAGCGCCTGGCTCTGCGCGCCGAAGGCCACCCCCAGACCCAGCGAGCCGAGCGTGTAGTGGTGCGTCAGCCGCGCATCCAGGTCCAGCACCGTCACCGGGGCCGGGCTGGGGGGCTGGAAGTTCCAGAAGTGGGTGACCACCAGGTAGCGGCCGTCCGGAGACAGCGCCATGGCGTTCGGCTGCCAGGGCACGCTGAAGGGGGACTTCAGCGAGCGGTCCGCCAGCGAGACCACCTCGATGCGGTTGGCGGTCAGATTGGCCACATACACCACCCCCCGCCGCTCATCCACCGCCACATCCGCGCCATGTCCGCGAATCGGCACTACCGAGCCGAAAGTTGCCCCCGCCGCGCGTCCGCACGCCAGGGTTGCCAGCAGCAGGGCCAAGACCCGGCCTCCCGGCCAGCCTAACCGATTACCCCATCCCTTCATGACTCATCACCTTCCTGGGCTCCCTGCGGGAGCCGCCAACTTCTTCACTTCTCCACCGCACCCGCCGCCGCTCCCTCACCGGGCTGTGAGACCATCGCCAACGCAAGCTGAAGCTTGCGCCACAACGTGGGACAGGCTTCAGCTTGTTGACGCCACGCGTTCGCGGGGCGATCTTCTCACAGCCCCTCACACTCACCGCTAGATAGCGAACCGCGAGGGTGAGGGAGCCGCGAAAGTTCCCGCCACCGGCGGGATGCGAAGCCGTCTCCGCCTTTCGGCTACTCAGCGCGCTTGTGCTTGCGCCGCATGACGATCAGCACCAGCAGCAGCGCGGCCACGACCGCGCATACGATTCGAATGGTTGCAGAATCCATGGGTCAGCTCCTTTCACATGTTCTGCATCATCGGGAGCAGCTCCCGGATGATGCGCACGATTACCGGTCCAACCGTCACCACGAACAGCGACGGCAAGATGCAGAAGAAAATCGGGAACACCAGCTTCACGCCCAGCTTGGCGGCCTTTTCCTCGGCCCGCTGCCGGGCTTGCACCCGCATGTAGTCCGAGTGCGTGCGCAGGCTCTGCGCCACCCCGGTCCCGAAGCGGTCCGCCTGGATCAGCACCGCCACCAGCTTCCTGAGGTCGTCCGCGCCGGTGCGGTCGGCCAGGTTGCGCAGCGCCTCGGCCCGCCGCTTGCCGGCCCGCAGCTCCAGGTTCACCAGCCCGAACTCCTGGCTGATCTCCGGATGCGCCCGGTCCAGATCCTTGGCCACTTGCATCACCGCCTGGTCCAGCCCCAGGCCCGACTCGACGCACACCACCAGCAGATCCAGCCCGTTGGGCAGGCCCCTGTGGATGGCTTTCTGGCGCCGCCGGATCCGCACCCGCACGTACTCGTTTGGCGCGAAGAAGCCGGCTGTCAGGCACAGCATCACGAACATGCTCTTGCGCTCCGCGCTCAGGTCCGTTCCGGCCACCGCCAGAGTGGCCAGCACGGGGAACAGCACGGCCAGCACCACCTTGGCCCCGTAGAAAGTCCTCAGCGCGCCCGCTCCCCGGAAGCCCGCCCGGATCAGGCGGCGCTGCATTACCGTAACGTCCTTGGGCGAGGTGGGCAGCACGGTGCCCAGCCGCTTCAGCAGATCGCGGAAGGCCAGGCTGGGATGCCGCACCGCCTGCCGTTCCGCCGGCGCGGTCTGCGTGACCCGGTCCAGCACGGCCTTGGGCCGCACCCACAGCCGCACCCCCACTACCGTCATCAGCCCGGCCAGGGTGACGAACAGCAACGCGGTGACCCAGAATTCCATACGCTATGCCTCGATGGTGACGATCTTCTTGATGATGGCGAAGCCCAGAAACTGCATCAGGATGGCGCCGCCGGCCATCATGTGCCCCAGCGGATCCTCGATGAAGAACATCACGTAGTCGGGGTTGACGTAGAACATGATCAGGGCCACCGAGGCCGGAATCAGCGACAGCACTGTGCCCGTCATCCGCCCGTGCGCGCTGATCGCCCGGATGCGTCCCCGCAGTTTGAAGCGCTCCCGGATCAGGCCGGCCAGCTTCTCCAGCAGCTCCGCCAGGTTGCCCCCCGTGCGTTTCTGTAGCAGCACCGCCGAGACGAAGAAATGCACGTCCATGGAGGGCACGCGCTTGGCCATTTTTTCCAGCGCCGTGTCCAGCGGCAGGCCCAGGTTCTGCTCGTCGAAGGCCCGCCGGAACTCCCCGGCCAGCGGCTCCTGGAACTCGTTGTGGACCATCTCCAGCGACACCGAGAAGGCGTGCCCGGCCCGCATCGAGCGGGCAATGAAGTCCAGGCTTTCGGGGAATTGCTCCTCGAACTTGCGCAGGCGCGAGCGCCGCCTGCGCGACACGTACAGCAGCGGCGCCGACCCGAGTAACACGCCCGGCAGCAGGGACCAGGCGCGGTTGGCCGGAGGCAGGGCGGACATGGCGATCGCCGCTCCCACTAGGAACAGGGCCATGCACCCGTGCAGCAGGCGCCCGGGATGCCACTTCAGACCCGCCTGCTCGATCAGTTCCGCCAGCCGCTCCTTGACCTGGTAGCGGCGCAGCAGGTCCAGCATCACCTTGCCGATGCGGTGGTCCTCGGCCTGCATCAGCGCCGGCCCCTTGCGCGCCGCCCGCTTCCGGCCGGGCTCGGCGCCGCCCATCAGCCGGTTCTTGATGCGATCCACGTCCGCGCTCCGGCGGGCGCTCCAGAACAGGTACCCCGCCAGGACCGCTCCCAGCCAGACTACCAGGAACAGGATTACCGCGAGCGCCATGGCGTCCTCACACTTCCACCATTTCCTCGAACAGTTCCGGGCGCAGCCGGATGCCGGCGGTCAGCAGCTTCTCGTAGAACTTGGGCCGGATGCCGGTGGCGGCAAAGCAGCCCAGCACCCGCCCGTCCGAGGCCAGGCCGCGCCGCTCGAGCACGAAGATGTCCTGCAAGGTGACCATCTCCACTTCCATGCCCGTCACCTCGGTGATGGAGACCACCCGCCGGGTGCCGTCGCTCATCCGCGCCGCCTGCAAAATCAGGTGCACGGCGCTGGCGACCTGCTGGCGGATGCTCAACAGGGGCATGTTGGCGGCGCCCCAGGTCACCATCACCTCCAGCCGCGAGATGGCGTCGCGCGGGGTGTTGGCGTGCACCGTGGTCAGCGAGCCCTCGTGACCGGTGTTCATGGCCTGCAACATGTCCAGGGCTTCCTCGCCGCGCACCTCGCCGCAGACGATGCGGTCCGGCCGCATGCGCAGGCTGTTGATCAGCAGCTCGCGCTGCCGCACCGCGCCCTGGCCCTCCAGGTTGGGCGGCCGCGTCTCCAGCCGCGCCACGTGCGGCTGCTTGAGCTGCAACTCGGCCGCGTCCTCGATGGTGATGATGCGCTCTTTCGGCGAGATGAA
The DNA here is from genome assembly GCA_016871095.1 of Acidobacteriota bacterium. GTDB lineage: Bacteria > Acidobacteriota > Terriglobia > Bryobacterales > Bryobacteraceae > VFZS01. The sequence continues at coordinate 10,203 of VFZS01000008.1, read as the reverse complement.
CGCCGACAGGGCGTTCAGCAGGGTGGTCTTGCCGGCGCCCGTTCCGCCCGAGATGATGATGTTCAGCCGGGCCCGCACCGCCGCTTCCAGCAGCTCCATCATGCCCGGCGACAGCGTCTTGCGCTCCACCAGATCGGGCGGCATCAACCGGTCGGTGGAGAACCGCCGGATCGACAACAGCGGCCCATCCACCGCCAGCGGGGGGATGATGGCGTTGACCCGCGAGCCGTCCGCCAGCCGCGCGTCCACCATGGGGGTGGATTCGTCCACCCGCCGTCCCACTCCGGAAACGATCTTGTCGATGATGCGCAGCAGGTGCGCGTCGTCGCGAAAGCTCACGTTGGTCAGCTCCAGCATTCCCCGCCGTTCCACGTACACCTGCTTGGGCGTGTTCACCAGGATGTCGGAGATGGTCGGATCGTCCAGCAGCGGCTCCAGGGGGCCCAGCCCAAAGACCTCGTCCAGCACCTCATCGCAGATCTGCTGCTTGTCCAGCGAGCTCAGCAGCGTGGGCTCGCCGTCGATCAGCGACATCAGCGCCTGCCGCACCTCGCTTCGCACCCGCTGGTTGTCAATGGAGGCCAGGGCCTCCAGGTTGATCCGGTCCAGCAGCTTGCGGTGCAGGGTGAACTTCAGCTCCTGGCACTCCGGGCGCAGCGGCCCCTTCGCCTTGGCGGCGTGCAGAAACAGGCGCTGTTCCCAGGAGGCGGCCTTGCCGGGCGTCTTTTCCACTAGGGTCGGCATGATAGCGCGTCAGACCTCGTTTCAGCTCTCCGAGAACACCGGGCGCGCAGTCAGGACCACCGCGCTGCGCCGCTTCTCCGCCGCCGGCACCCCGGCCAGGCGCCGGGCCACATCCTCGACCGCCCGGCCCAGTTCGCTGTCCCCGTTCAGCGCCTGCCCCATGGTCACCACCCGGTCCAGCGCGAGATAGTCGTCGGGAACGCTGGCATGCACCGGGACGTTGAAGATCTTCTCCATGTCGGAGTTGCGCAGCTCGTCCCGGCGGCTCGAGCGGTTGATCAGCACCCGGTAGCGCTCCCGGGGGAAACCGATCTGGCTCAGCAGATTGACCGCCTTGCGCGCCAGGTGCAGGCTGGGCAGCTCGGGGGTCGCCACCAGGAAGGCGTCGTCGGATTCCGACCAGGCCAGCAGGCTGGTCCGGTGGAAGATCGCCGGCAGATCCAGGATGATCCACCCGTAGGTCCGCCGCGCCCCCTCTAGCAGGTCGTGCAACCGGCTGGGCTCGGGTTGCTCCCCATTGGGCATATCCGGCGCCGTCAGCACGTCCAGCCCGTGCGCCTGGGCCACCAGCGAGCACCAGTTCGGAGAGGCCGCCCCGCAATGGTCCTCCAGGGCATCCAGGAGCGAGCCCTCGGAGTCCACCCGCAGGTAGAAGCCCAGGCTGCCCCCCACCAAGTCCAGGTCCGCCAGCAGCACCCGCTTGTCCGTGATCCGTCCCAGCGCCAGGGCGATCTGAGCCGCCAGCGTAGAGGCCCCCGAGCCGGGCTTGGCGCTGGCGAAGACCACCACCTTCCCCAGTTCTCGCTCCGCCGGCGACTCGAAACGCCGCAACCGCCGCAGCCGGCCCACCGCCTCCGCCTGCACCGCCGGATCAAAGGGCGCGTACAGGAATTCGCTGGCCCCCACGCGCAGCGAGCGCAGAATGGCTTCCGAATCGTTGCGCCGGTGCAGTCCCACCACCTGCGTATCCGGCTGCACCTGCGCGATCAGCCGGATCAGGTTCTCGGCGGCCGCCAACTCGGTGGCCAGGTCCAGCAGCACCACGTCCGGTTGTAGTTGACGCAGCCGCATTTCCAGGATCTGCTGCGGGGGATAGGTCTTCAGGTCCCCCAGGATCTGGAAGGCGCGCGTCGCCGGCAGCGTCTGGGCGAACTGGAGCGCCAGTTCCCGGTCCGGCGCGATCAGCAGCGCCGTTAGTTGCTGCGCTGGCCTGTGGATGGCGGCCTCCATGGCGTGTGCTGGCCTCCCCGCTAGCGGCGAGGGGCCTTCCCTCCAGGGGCCGGCTTCTGGCGCCCGCTGTTCCCTGGCTTTGCCGGCGCCAGGAACTCCCGCGGCATGGGAGGCATAGGGTTAAGCTGGGCCGCGGCCGCCGGCGTGGTCACCTCCGGCGTCACCATCACGATCAGCTCGGTGCTGGCCTTGTTTTCCTGGCGGCTCTTGAACAACGCCCCCAGGATGGGGATGTGCGACAGCCCCGGGATCCGGAACAGGCTTTCGGTGACCCGCTCGTCCAGCAACCCGGCGATCAGGAAGCTCTGGCCCACCCCCAGTTCGAGGTGGGTCTCCATGCGCCGCGAGGCCAGTGCTGGAATGGTGAATCCGCTCAGCACCACCGCGTTGGCCAGGTCGATGGTCGAAACCTCGGGTTTCACGAACATCTTGATGGTATTGTGCTCGGTCAGCAGCGGCTCGAAGCTCAGGCGGATGCCGAACTCCTTGAACACCACCGTCACCGCGCCGACGTTGGCCCCGCCCTGCACCACCGGCACGGGGAATTCCCCGCCTACCAGGAAGCTGGCCTGCTTCCCGTTGGTGGTCACCAGGTTCGGCTCAGCCAGGATCTGCAACAGATGCTGGGTTTGCAGCGCCTTAACGAAGGCCGACAGATTCAGATCCGGGCGGAACGCGAAGATGTTCAGCGCATCGGTGATAGTGAACTTCGACCCGGTCCCTTCGATCTGACCCGGGATCGCACCTGCCACGTCGATCGGTCTGTGCCCCAGGCCGAACTGGCCGGTACCCGTCAGTGCGGGCGTGTTGAGGAAGCCCGTGGACATCAGGTTGACCCCGAAGGAGTTGGCCGCGCTGCGATTCAGCTCCGCGAACTTCACCCGCAGCACGATCTGCTTGTCGGGCCCCGGTGTGACGATCTGGAGGTTATTGACCACCGCCTTGGCCAGGGGCGCCACCAGGGCGGCCGCGCGCTCGGACACCTCCTTGCTGGGCACTCTGCCCACCAGCGAGACCGAGTCGCGCGCCGCCTGCACGCGGATGTCCATACCCGGGAAGGTCTCCTGCACCAGGCTCTGGATGGATTCCAGATTCACATCCACGGTGACTGTATAGAAGTGGCGCTCGGTCGGCTTGGTCCACACCACCACCGTCGAGGTCCCTTGTCCCTTCCCGTTCAGCAACACTTCCCGCACGGACACGGCCACCGCGTCCACCACCTCCGGGGTGCTGGTCGAGATGCGCGCGATGTCGGCGGGGAAATCCATCACCAGGCTGCGGCCCACCGCCAGGCGCAGTTCCCGGAAGTGAGGCTCCGCCTGCTTGGCGCGAGCCGGTTGCCCCACGCTCAGGGCCAGCCACAGCCAGCCGGCCAGGCTCATACCGCAAAACGTCTTCTTCATGGCTGTCCCGCTTCCACCTTCCTGGCGCTGACAATTTCCACGGTCTTCTGATTGCCCCGGATCACCACGATCTCCTCGGTGGGAGGCGGCGCCGGGGCCTTGGCGACCGGCTCGGGGGGCTTGGGCGCTGCTTGGGCAACCGCCTGGACGACGGGCCTGGGCGTGCTCTCCTTGGGCAAGCCATAGAGCTCCGCCACTCCGCGGCCCGGCGTGGGTTGCGTGCCCTGGTCCCCGGTGTTGCGCAACACCAACTGAACGCGGCCCTCGTTGCCCGCCAGGATGATCGTCTCCGCCTGCTCCGGGCTGACCAGCAGCGTCACCACCGCGGCGTTGATGGGTTGCCCCTTGGCGTCCGGCTCGATGTTATGCCCGGCCGACAGCACCAGGATGTTCTGGAGCACCGTCCGAGTGATCGATCCCTCCCGCTGCGGGGGCTTGCCTGTCACCAGCACGTCCACGCGCATTCCCGGCAGCGCGAAACCAGCCACGCCCACCACCTCGTTAACCCGCACCGATACCGCGCGCATGCCCAGCGGTATCATCGGCGCCAGTCCTACCCCGGCGCCCCGCTGCCCCAGCCGTCCTTCCCGGAGGGGTTCCTCGGCCAGCACCGAGCTGATCACTGGACGCTCCAGCACTTCGGCGACCTTTTCAAAGCCGTCCTTGGGGAACTGGTCCACCGGAACTTTCATCGTCATGACATCGTCCGCCTTGACGGTCTGGCCGACCGGCAGCGGCCGGGCTGCCACCACCAGTCCGCGTGTCTGCGTTTTCTGCGACTTAGACCCTCCCTTACGCCCGGCTACCAGTTGATAGAACACGCCGGACACCACCAGGGCAAACAGCAGACTTACCCCAACCACAGTCAGAAACCTGCGGTCCATGGATGCCTCATTTCTTCTTCACTACCTAATGCGGGCTGCGGCAGCGCGCGCCCTTTCGTGGCGTCCCTATGTGCTGGACGGAATCTTGTCCTCGCCTGCCACCTATCCGTCATTTCGGACCGGGGGTGGCTTTCTTTAAGGACTCAGGCTTACACCGGAGGAGGGAATACGCTGAAACAGAACGGCGCTGGGGCGGCTTCCACTAGCCGCCAGGCGCCCCACTCGACTCGCCCATTCACCTGCGCCCGAGGGGGCGGGTGCGAACGGAGATCGGAGCCGACGCGGGGGATGTTCACCTCGGCCGCGGCGGTGTTGCGCCGCTGGGGCAGGGCGTGTCACAATGTGTCACATGAAACGCGCCACGGTTCGCGACCTGCATCTGAACACCAGCGCTATCGTCGCGCGGGTCGCCGAGGGCGAGACCTTCGTCATCGCCAAGAAGGGTGTGGCGGTGGCCGAGCTACGTCCCCTCCAGGTGGCGCCGTCCACCCGCCGGCTCCCCAACTGGGAGGCACGCATCGCCCGGCTGCCCGCCGCGCTGGACAGTGGACGAATCCTGGAACAGGATCGCACTTGAGACTGTATTTCGACACGGCTTACCTCGCCAAGTGCTACCTGAACGAACCCGACGGCAAGGAGGTGCGCCGCCTGGCCAGGCGCGCCTCCGGCCTGTATTCCTCCCTGCTGGCCGTGGCGGAATTGGCCTGTGTGTTCCAGCGCCAGATTCGGGAAGGGCGGATGGATGTGCGTCAGGCGGCCGAATGGCGCGCCACGTTCATCGAAGATCTCCGTAACGGAGTCTGGATCCTGGTCCCTCTTTCAGAGCGGCTGTTCTACCGGGTGGAGGCCCTGGTTTCCGCTTTGCCCTCCAACGCGTACGTGCGGGCAGCACATGCAATCCATATCGTGACGGCCCGGGAAAACGGCTTTGAGGAAATCTGGTCCAATGACCGGCGCCTGCTGGAGGCCGCCGAGCACTTCGGCCTGCGCGGCCGGAGCGTGTAGCCGCTCCGTCCAGTCTTCGAGGCTCGTTTCACACCGCCGCAACGCCCATACCGGGGTGGCGCTCACCGCACCGGGATCTTCACCTCGGGTCCATTGATCCAGGCCACGCTCAGGCCCAGGGTGGCCGTGCCCGCGGTGGTGTCTTCGGGCACCCGGAAATCGACGCGGTAGACGTTATTCATGCCGGGCCAGCCCAGGGCGTTGACTACTTGGGCGCCTTTCCCGTTGACGGTCACCTCGACTGGGGAGTTGACCGCGTGGACCTTCCCCTCAGCCATCGGTGGGAACGGCGTGCCCGGGTCGAGGTTGGGCCGTACCGGTCCGAGCCCGCTGACGCTCATCGTAAGCAGTTCGCCGGCCCGGGCGGGCTTCTCGGCTGTGACTGGCGAGAAGTCGTTGCCATGAAAGATGGCCGGGCCGGTGGGCACGGTCAGCACTTCCGGCCAAGTGTACGGGATCAGGTGGAGGTACCTGATTGACCTGGCGCCGCCGCCGTGCGTCCGGCGGTTGGCTGGGTCTTCCAGCATCGACGCGGTAGCTCGACCCGAAGCGAGAGTGTAGCCCGAGAGCTGGCCCCGTACGCCCATGTAAGCGCCCGTGCCGCCGACGATGGCGAAGTTGTGCCTCGTGGCGTCGTTCGGAGACCCCGGTGGGGGAACCGTGCCGCAGAGCCCGCTTGAGTAGATATTGCCGATGGGCGTCCCGTCGGGTCCCTGGATGACGAAGTGGAATTCGGTGACACCTCCCCCGCTGAAATCGGCAATTGATCGTCCTGGCGTGTAAGTGGGCGTGAACATGAGCATGAGATGCCTCGTGATGTGAGTTCCCTTGGCGGGCTTGCCGTTGATGGACACGATGTCTCCGAGGAACACTTGCGTCTTGAAGGTAAAGCTCAGAGCGGACGGCCACGGGGCCATCGTGGGTGAGCTGGCCCATTTGGCAGGGTCGGTGCCGTCATCGCCGTAACCTACGATGTTTTCAACCTCGACCTTTAGCAGTGTCACCGGCGGCGTTTGGGCCAGCAGCGTGACCGCGCAGGCCGCCAAAACAGAAGCGACTGTAAGTCTCATGAGATGCTCCTTTCGGGCCGCCGGCCTGGAGAGGCCGGTTCCGGCCTCACTCTTCTGTAGCGGAAACCGGGCTTGAAAACTACAACCGCCCGGCGGAAAAAGCCGTCCGATGCTACAATTGGGCGGAGTCGAGTATGGGGGCCGCCAGTCCGCCGGATGTCACCGGGTTGCTCCAGGCCTGGAGCAACGGGGACGAGGCGGCACTGGAAAGCCTGATTCCTTTGGTGGACGCGGAGTTGCGCCGCATCGCCGCGCGTTACCTGGAGAGGGAACCTCCCGAAGCTTCCCTGCAGACCACGGAACTGGTCAACGAAGCCTACCTGCGGCTGATCGACGCCCGGCGGGTCGAGTGGCGGGACCGCGCGCACTTCTTCGCCGTGTGCGCCCGGCTCATGCGGCGCATTCTGGTGGATCTCGCTCGGGACCGCTGGTCGGCCAAGCGCGGCGCCGGCCGGTCCCCGCTGGCGCTCGACGAGGCGCTGGCCGTCTCGTGGGAGCCAGCCTCCGATTTGGTGGCTATCGACGACGCTCTGAACGGCCTGGCCAAGATCGACCCCCGCAAAGGCCAGGTCGTAGAGATGCGTTTCTTCGGCGGGCTGAGTGTGGAGGAAACGGCCGAGGTCTTGAAAGTCTCTCCGCAAACGGTCCTGCGGGACTGGCGGCTCGCCAGGGCGTGGCTCTTCAAGGAACTGAGCCGGGAGGACGCCCGTGACGCCAGCTCGATGGCGACAGGTTGAAGACCTCTTCGATTCCGCTCTGGGCCTGGAGGCGGCCGAGCGGGCCGGGTTCCTCGAACAGGCCTGCGCGGGCGACGAGGTCCTCTACCGCGAGGTCCTCGCGTTGTTGGCCTGCGACGCGCGCGCCGGGGGCTTTCTGGCCCGGCCCGCGCTGGAAGTGGCGGCTCCCTGGCTGGCTTCCGGGACGCGCGCGCAGGTTGCGCCGCAGCTCTCCCCCGGCCACCAAGTCAGTTCCTACCGGATTGTGGCGTTGCTCGGCGCCGGCGGCATGGGCGAGGTCTATCAGGCCACCGACACCCGGCTCGGGCGCGATGTCGCCCTCAAGTTCCTCCCCGGCCGCTCGGCCAAGGACGCGCCGGCGCTCAGGCGATTCCAGCGCGAGGCCCGCGCCGCCTCGGCCCTGAATCACCCCAACATCTGCACCTTGTATGACATTGGGGAACACGAGGGCTCGCCCTTCCTGGTGATGGAGCTGCTCGGGGGCCACCCGCTCAAGCAGCGTTTGGCCGCGGGCCCGCTGCCGGTGGGTGAACTGCTGGATCTGGGCGTTCAGGTGACCGACGCTTTGGAGGCCGCCCACTCGAAGGGCATCGTCCATCGGGACATCAAGCCGGGCAACATCTTCCTCACCCCGCGCGGCCAGGCGAAGATCCTGGATTTTGGCGTGGCGAAATTGCGGTCCGGGAGACCCGATGAGCCATCGAACGCTGCAGCCGAATCGGAGGGGAGGCGAAACCGCCTGCCCCACGAGGAGACGATCAGCACTGCTGGACCGGCCATGGGGACGGTGGCCTACATGTCGCCCGAGCACGCACGTGGCGAGGAGGTGGACGCTCGCTCCGACCTGTTCTCCCTGGGCGTCACCCTCTACCAGGCGGCCACCGGCCAGCTTCCGTTCCAGGAAGCCGATGCCGGTTTGATGCGGGAGGCAATTCTCAGCAAACCGCCCCGAACACCCCGCGAGCTGAACGCGCGCCTACCTGCTGGTCTTGAACGCATCCTCCTGAAGGCGTTGGTCAAGGATCGCCAGGCGCGCTACCAGAGCGCTTCCCAGATGAAGGCCGACCTGGAGCGGCTCCGGCGGCGCCTGGCTCCTTGGAAAAAGCGCGCGCGGTTTTGGGCGCCGGCGGCTGCTGCCGCGTTGTTCGCCCTCGGGTATTTCGCCTGGCCGCGCCCCGGCCGGGCGCCGCTCGCGGACGCCACCTTCACTCAGCTCACCGACCTTCCGGGGCAGGAGATTTACCCCAGTCTGTCTCCGGATGGCGGATCGTTCGTGTACGCCCGCCGCGCCTCCGGCAATTGGGACATCTACTTCCAGAAGGTGGGCAGCAGGACGCCCCTCAACTTGACCAAGGATTGCCCCCTCAACGATACCCAGCCCGCGTTTTCTCCGGACGGCCAGCGCATCGCTTTTCGTTCGGAGAGAGAGGGCGGCGGCATCTTCGTCATGGGGGCCGCGGGCGAATCGGTGAAGCGAGTGACCGATTTCGGCCACCACCCGGCTTGGTCGCCGGATGGACAGGAGATCGTGTTTAGCTCTGCAACGTTCGACCGTCCCGATGTCCGGCTCGGCCTGCCGGGTCAAGCTTACGTGGTTACGGTTTCCACCGGTCGCATTCGGCAGTTGGACGAAAAGACGGAAGACTTCCTCCAGCCCCACTGGTCTCCCCATGGACTGCGCATTGCCTACTGGGGTCTGCGGGGAGGCGGCCAGCGCGACGTGTGGACCGCATCCGCCGCGCTAGGTGGCCCGCTCCACGGCGAGCCCGTCCCAGTCACCAACGACCCCAGTGTGGACTGGAACCCGGTCTGGTCGCCGGATGGGCGGTATCTGTACTTCTCCAGTGAGCGGGGCGGCAGCACTAACCTGTGGCGCGTGCCCATTGATGAGAAATCAGGAGCGCTCCTTGGCCCCCCGCAACCGGTCACGACTCCTTCGCCTTACAGCGGGTACATCAGTTTCTCGCGAGACGGCCGGCGGATCGCCTATGTTCACCAGGTGCGCGCCTCCAACATCCAAAAGGTGCGCTTTGACCCGTTCACTGGGAAGCCCATGGGCCAACCCATTCCGGTGACGCAAGGCACCAGAGAAGCATACTCTCCTGACCTCTCTCCGGACGGGTGGTGGCTCGCCTTTGCGGGATTCGGCAAACAGGAGGACATCTTTGTCGCGGAAGAGAGCGGGACCGGCCTGCGCCACCTCACCGACGACACTCATAGGGACCGCGGGGCGCACTGGTCGCCGGACGGTCAGCGGATTGCCTTCATGTCAAACCGGGGCGGCAAGTTCGACATTTGGACGATCAACCCGGACGGAAGCGGGCTGCGCCAGCTCACGCACTATCCCGTGCTAGGCGTCCTCAATCCCGTGTGGTCGCCCGACGGCGCCCGCCTGCTGGCCACCCCGGCGGGCCTCAACTCCTTCATCATGGACGTAAGTAGGCCCTGGAAGGAACAGACACCCCAGGTCTTGCCGCCCCTAGCCGAAGCCAATACCTCCTTTTACGTCTGGTCCTGGTCCCCGGACGGTGGCAAGCTGGCGGGAGACCGCTTGCGGGCGGAGGGAACGGTCTCCGGCGTCTCGGTCTATGACCTGGGGTCTCAGAAATACGAGACCGCGACGGCTTTCGGAGCCCGTCCCCGCTGGTTGAGCGATAGCCGGAGGCTCCTGTTCGTCCACCAGGGGAAGATCTACCTGGTTGACACCAAGTCTGGCAGAATTCACGAGGTGCTGGCGGTCGCTCCCCACGAGGTCCAGGCCTATAAACTCTCGCTGTCCCGCGATGATCGGCTGTTGTACTTCAGCGTGGAGACCACCGAGGCCGACGTCTGGTTGATGAGCCTGCGCTAGCGTTCACCGCTCCGCAATCTTCTCCTCCGTGGCGTCCGGGTTCCCGGCGCGCCGGAACAGCAGGGCCCGCTGGTCCGTTTCTACCAGCCGCCAGTCTCGATGGCGGCGTAGCAGGCTCACCAGCGGCCATTCCGGCGGAGCCAGCACCCACTCGAAGCCGTATTGGCGCGACGTCTCGCCCCAGTCGGCCTGCGCGTAGGCCAGCCGCAGGTAGAGCTTGCCCAGCTCCGGGCCGTAGAAGTCGCTCCGCCCGTCGATGAACACCCTGTGCCGGGGATA
>VFZS01000007.1 GCA_016871095.1 Acidobacteriota bacterium | reverse complement strand
CGCCGTACATGCCGGCCTCGTTCAGCCCGCAAGAGGTGGACAACCGCTAACGGCAGTGGCAGGCTGTGGTCCGACGTCAGGAACACCGCAGGCTGAGGGCGATGGACCTACCAGGCTCTCTCGATAGGTGTCGGCAAGCCAACCCGCATGAAGAAGCGGGCAAAGGCCTGAGACAGGTGCTCACGGTAGGGCGGCAGCAGGCGTAAGCGCGGGACGGCCCGCTGAATCAACACAGATTCCAGGAACAGGCGCGGAACGGCGTATACCGCGTGGAAGTCCACGATGCGGTGCTCAATGGCCAATCCGTCCGCGGCTCCGGCGTTCAGCATCGAGAGGTTCCACACGAATCCCTGCCTGACGTCATCGCACCAGCGCTGCCACCTCTTCTCTGTGATCTTCTCCCTCATGGCTGCCATCTGCTCTTCCCAGGCAAGTCGGGACTGTGCCAATGACGTGTGGGGACAGAGGATGACGTTGTCCACCTTTTCGTGCTCCAGGTCGCAGGCCTGCGTCATCACGACAACGTCCGCGCGGACCGCAACAGTAGCTCCTCGCAGGATTTCATCCCCGGGCACGCCTTCAAGTTGCAGTCGCTCGGACTGCCATCCGACCAGGGGGCATTCGGAGATGAGGTCCCCTTGAGTGATTCTTTCAGTGGCCGAGACGGACTGATACCACCGCTCACTCATCGTCAGCTTCGAGCACGCGTCTGTCGATCCAAACCTTCGGTTTCTTGCGAGGGAGCTCCGCAATCCGGTATTGGACGTCCGCCGAGAACAACACCCGGCGTTTCACGGCGAGCTTGAATACGCCACGGAAGGGTGTGCTCTCGGCTTCTGCGTACGGCGCCACGGAAGTCAACGTCAGGTTCGGATACTGCTCGCTGCAAGACGGACCCGCCCGCTCGATGACAATACGCAATCCCCCCGGATAGGAGCCGAGGAGCCGCTTGCACCAGCACGCTTCCCAGAAGTACGCGCGGGCCTCGCCGCCCGCCACCTCCAGGAGCTCTGTCCATGCACTGGATCGAGCACGACGGTAGACAGTCACTATGCCCGCTCGCCGCGGGCCAGGAGGCTCCAAAGTCTCTAGTGCGGCCGTCTGGGGAAGCTCGCAGTCTCCCGTCAGTCCAGTCAGCACCGCGCCACGTAGAACGTCGTCAGCCGCAAGATTCCCGAACTGCCCGCCCGTCTCGACCGTCATCTTGTCCTCTTCCAGACTTGTCGCTGAATTCCATCCCCCGTAAGGTCGGTGAAGCCACGTACGATCCACTCGTGAGCGAGATCGAACCAGTCCCACATTGCCACACGGCCGGTGTCCGCGCCAATGCCTCGAGCCGTCAATTCAAGTCGCAGCACTGGCCGGCCGTCCTCCTTGCGGCGTCCGGTGTGCAGGGCCACGTGCAAACGGCCGGCACGGTCCGGCAGCAGGAAGTCTGCATGCCACCTACAGCTCTCGAAAGTTGGCAGAAAGCGGTCCGGGATAGGACGCCAGGACAGATCCGGCATCACGCCACCGATCTCTGCAAGGGATTCCCAACCGTCCTCCACCGGGATGAGATTCACGTACGTCATCTCGTATTGTCTCGGGTTGATCTCTCCGAAGTCCATCTGCCGGAGGAAGGCGTCAAAGGTCTCCAAGTGCTCCCGAAACATGCCTATCACACGGTGGTACCGCGGATACTCATCATCAGGGCCTACTTTCCGCCAATTGTGCAGGAAGCGGTCCCGCTGGACCTGGATCACGCCTTGATCGTTCTCATGAACAAACCAGACCCGAGGTAGCGGAGGGACCTCACCGAACTCCAGCTCCACAGGCCTAGATTCCTCGCCTTCGAATTGCTCCACGACGGGACCAAGGGGCGTCGCCTCCCGGCAAGTCGAATAGATCGGCCGGAACTTCTGCCACAGCAGCCCGATGTGGGGAGCGAGGAGGTTCTTGATCGGGCGAAAGAGGACGCCGCACACGACCTCAATCAATGGCGGGTTCTCGTAATCGGGCAAGCTTAAGGATGTCGTCATCGCGCTACTGGACGGGCCGCCCCGTCAATCACATGGCGCACCTGCCAGCAGAGGCTTCGTTCCGACTCTGGCGGGGATATACCCCCCACCCATCACTATAGCATGGACTCGGCCCACGAGCCCTCACATCTCGTACACCACCTCGAAGCCCAGGAGGCGGCCCATGCGCTCGAGGGTGCGGGTGTGGTCGCCGTAGAAAACCACGCGGTGCAGCCCGGGGCCGTAGTTCTGAAGCCACTTCTCGGCGTCCTTGACCCGGGTACGGATCTGGCTGCGGCAGCCGCGATCGCTGTCCACCGTGCCGGTCACCTCGCCGGTGGTGACCAGCATCTGCGCGGGGCCGTTGAAGCGCGCCACCGTCACCGGCTGGTCGGAGGGCATCAGCACTTGCAGCACCGCGCCCTCGGCCGTCTCCAGGTGATGGCGGATGGCGTAGGGCGCCGAGGGGCCGCTCAGCCCTCCCATCTTGGTGGCCGCCACGCAGTGCGCGTGGATCACCTCGTTGCGGCTCAGGTCGAAGACCGGGTCGGTGACAAACCCCGGCATTCCCGAGTAGCTGGTCACCAGGATCTGGGTCATGGTGGAGGGCAGGTCGCCCTCGCACACGCCGTACATGCCAGCGTCGTTCAGCTTCGAGAAGGTGATGCAGGGATAGGCCACCATCTGCTTGGCCGGCCAGGTGCCGAAGCAGTCCACGGTGAGCGCGTTGGCTTGGTCGCGCTTCATGATTTCCGTCGCCGTCAGGTAGAACCTCAGGGCGTTGTGGATCTCCTGCTTGGTCGGCTCGACCACACGCAGCGCGCCCTTAACGAACTCGTCGGCCAATTTCTGGGCGCGGGCCGCGTCTACCGCCTCGAACCGGGCCTTGAGGTCCTTGTAGTCGAGGTAGGTCATGGCCGTGCCGTAGTGTCTGGTGTAAGCATCCATGGTGGCCTGCCGGCCGGCCGATTTCTCCGCCCCCACGATGATCTTGCTCTTGCGCAGGTGGCGCACGGTGCGGAAGATGCGCATGTAGGGATCCAGGTCGCCGTAGCTGGTGGTGGCCACGACGTCCAGCTTCTTCTTCCGGTTCCGGCGGGTGGCCGCGATGGTGCTCCAGGCGTGCGTGGCGTAGGGCCGCGAGAAGAACAGCGCCGGCGTCTCCAGGGCGTCAATCAGCGCCGTCAGCGGCCCGACGGGCTGCGACACGGGGATAATCAGCACCCCGTCGATGTCGGCCATTCTGGCCAGCCAAGGCTTCACCTCTGCGTCGCTGTACAGGACTTCGCCGCCCACTAAGCGCACATTGTGGGCATTGCGCCGCTCGACTTCTTTGAGCCGCGCCTCGACCTCGGCCACGTCCTTGGCTACGTCCAGGTCCGGACGCGGCCAGTGCACCGTCTTGGAAGCCAGGTACACGCGGGCCACGGTGGCGGGCTGATCCCAGGGCATGGCGGCCGTTTCGGCGGCCTCCAGCCGCATCCCCAACGGCAGGCCGCACAAGGACCAGGAAAAGCAGCGCCGGGTCATCAGGACAACACTCTTGGACATGCACACCTCCCGAAGCGAATAAGTCTACCTCCAAACGGGCACTGCGCGCACGCCTGCTCCTTCGAGGGCCGCACGGACCGCGCGCGCGATCTCGAGCGCGCCGGGCGAGTCGCCGTGAATGCACAGTGTCTGGGCCGCGAGGGCAACGGGCGTGCCGTCCCAGGCCGTCACCTGCCCGCGCTCAACTACGTCCAGCGCCTGCCGGGCGGCCTCCTCGGGCGAATCTATGAGCGCATCGGGGAAACGGCGCGCGCGCAGCGAGCCATCCGGCTCGTAGCGTCGCTCGACGAAGGCCTCGGCGGCCACGGCAAAGCCCGCCTCGCGGAACACATCCAGCATCCCCGAGCCCGCTAGGCCCACCAGCGTCACGTCGAGGTTCCAGCGCGCCACGCCCTCGGCGATGCCGCGCGCCACGGCGGGGTCCCGCGCGGCGTCGTTGTAAAGCGCGCCGTGCGGCTTCACATGCGTGATGCGCGCGCCGAGCGGGCGGGCTATCCCGTCGAGCGCGCGGAGCTGGCCGCAGACCGCGTGCGCGATCTCCCCCCAGGAGAGTTCCAGCGACACCCGCCCGAAGTTCTCGCGGTCGGGGTAGCCCGGATGCGCGCCCACGGCCACGCCGTGCCGCAGCGCCTGCTCGATGGTCGCCCGCATGGTGGTTTCATCGCCCGCATGCGCCCCGCAAGCGATGTTCACCGATGTGACGTACTCCAGGAGCGCGTCCTGCGCGCCCGAGGCCACGGCCTCCGTCAGCTCGCCCATGTCGCAGTTCAGGTCGATGGTCTTCACGCCGCCCTCCGCGACCGCTGGCTGACGCGCGCGGCTCGGTCAGAGCCACGAGCGTGAGCGAGTGGTCTGGCCTGGGGTCTCACAGAATCTCCAGCTCTGCCGCCCGGGTTTCGGGCAACGTGAACATCAGCGCCCCGGCCGCCAGGAAGAACGCCGAAGTGGCCGCCAGCGCTCCGCCGATGCCCAGGCGCCCCGCGATCGCTCCGATTCCGGCCGGCGCCAGCGCGCTGGCGGCGCGGCCGGCGTTGTAACAAAAACCTTGCGCGGTGCCCCGCACGCGCGAGGGGAACAGCTCCGCCAGCAACGCGCCGAACACGCTGAAGTAGCCGTGCCCGAAGAAGCCGACCAGCGGCCCCAGCGCGGCGAGCAGCGCCTGGCTGCGGTGGCCAGCGCCGTAGAGCGGAACCAGGGCGCCCGCGCCGAGGACGAAGAACAAAAACACCGGGCGGCGGCCCCAGCGGTCCGCCAGCACCCCGAACAGGGTGTAGCCCAGGAAGGCGCCCACCTGCATGGGCACGATCCAAGCCGTAGACCTGACGATTCCCAGTCCCGCGCCGCCCTGCTCGACGGGACTGGCCAGGTACGCCGGGATCCAAGTGAACAGCCCCCAGTAGGCGAACAGCAGCACCGAGCAAAGCAGCGTGGCCAGCAGTGTGCGCCGCGCGAGCGCAGGGCCGAACAACTCGCCCAGCGCCGGGGCGTGCCGCAACTGGCGCTTCCAGATCTCCGGCTCCGCCACGGCGCGGCGTATCCAGAAGGTCAGCAGCGCGGGCAGCGCGCCCACCGCAAACAGCGGGCGCCATCCCCAGCGCGGCAGAATCAGAGCCGCCAGCAGCGCCGCCAGTATGTAGCCCACCGCCCAGCCGGACTGCATGAAGCCTATGGCCTTCCCGCGATGCTCGGCGGGCCAGGTCTCCGCCACCAGCACCGACCCGGCGGACCACTCCGCGCCCAGCCCGATTCCCACCAGCGCCCGCCACAGCACCAGCTCGGCCACCGAGGCCGCCGTGGCCGTCAGCCCGGTGAAGATCGAGTAGATCAGGATGGAGCCCATGAGCACGCGGGTGCGTCCGTAGCGGTCCGCCAGCCACCCGGCCGAGGCCCCGCCCGCCGCGGAAGCCAGCAGCGTGACGGAAGCCAGCGCCCCGGCCGCCGCGCCGCTCAGCCCGAATTCATCCCGGATGGCCGTCAGCGCGAATGCGTAGAGCATCACGTCCATGGCGTCCAGCATCCAGCCGAGCTGCGCGGCCAGAAGCGCGCGCCAGTGCTCTGGGCGGGCGGCGCGGTACCAGGGTGTGGCTCTATCCGCCAAAGAGAAACTCCTCGGAGACCAGCAGCCGCTCCTGCGCGCGCGCCAGCGCGACGGCGTTCTCCAGGCTCACCAGGGTGAACCGAATCTCGTCGCCGGGCCGCAGTTGCCCGACGCGATGCAGATCCACAGCGGCGACCACCGCAATACGCGGGTAGCCGCCCGTGGTCTGCTGCTCCACAAACAGGATGATGGGTTGCCCCGAGGGCGGAACCTGAATGGCGCCCAGATCGACGCCCTCGGTTATCATGCGCTCAAAGCCCCGGGTAGCAAGCGCCGCGCCTTTGAGCCGGAGCCCGGCCCGGTCCGAGGCCTCGCTCACACGGCAGGCCTGCGTGAGAAACGCTTCCCGCGCGGCGGCCTCAAAACGATCCCACTCCGGACCCGGGGTGACGTGCAGCGCTTTGGAAGGCGCGAAGTGCTTTCTGGCCCGCCCGGAGAGCGTGCGGCGCTGACAGGGGCCGGCGGCCGCGCCGATTTCGAGCACGTCGCCGCGCTGGAGGCGGCGTCCGCCCAATCCGCCCAGCCCGCAGGCCAGGTGCGTCGAGGCGCTCCCCAGGAACAGCGGGACGCGGATGCCCCCGCGCACGCACAAGTAGCACCGCGCGCCCTCCCGCGCGGCCCCCACGCTGAGCGTCTGCCCCGCGCCGATCTCCAGCGTGGTCCACCAGGCTGCGCCCCCGAAGTCAGCGCCCGCCAGGGCTGCTAGCGCGCCTTCCGGGAACAGGAAGGTTCCGCCCGTGAGCGTCATTTCGAGCGCCGGTGCGCCCTCCGGGTTTCCCACCAGCAGATTGCCCAGCCGCAGCGCCACCGGGTCCGCTGCGCCAGAAGGCGTCACACCCAGCGGCCCGCAACCGTAGCGCCCCAGATCCTGCACCGTGGTCAGCAGCCCCGGCGACCGCACTTCGATCAGCGGCACGGCGCTTCCCCTGCGATGGGAACGAAGCGCAGGTGATCGCCGATGGCCACCAGCGCCATCGGCTCCCGCTCCGCATCGAACAGCTTCAGCGGCGTGCGCCCGATCAAGCTCCAGCCTCCCGGCGTGGCGAAAGAGTAGACGCCGGTCTGGCTTCCGCCGATGCCCACGCTGCCCGCGGGCACGCGCCGGCGCGGGGTCTCCAGCCGGGGCGTGGCCAGCCGCGGGTCCATCCCCGACAGATACGCGAAGCCGGGGGCGAATCCCAGGAAGTCCACTACGTAATCGCCCGCCGCGTGGCGCCCGATCACCTCCGCGGCGGTGAGACCGCAGTGCGCCGCCACCGCCTCGAGATCCGGTCCGTTCTCGCCGCCGTAGCCCACCGGGATCTCGACGAGGCGCGCCTCCGGCAGCGCCACCTTCTCCAGCCGCTCGAGATAGCGCGTGAGCGCGCGCTCCATCTCCGCGTGAGTCGTGCGCGCGGGATCGAACGTCACCAGCGCCGAGCAGTAGGCGGGATTGAGGTTTCGCACCGCCGCCAGCGGCTCCGCCTGAAGCAGCCACAACAGCCGCCGCACCCGTTCCCGGGCCTCGGCGCCGATCTCCCGTCCCAGGCGCACCAGCAGGGACCGGTCGCTGGAGTAAGTGATTTCGGCTTGCACGCGCGCCTGCCAGCCGATCATGATGGCACACTCGCCGGGCAGCCCGTTGACCGCGGGTAAAGAAGCTGCGGCCCCCTCCGGCGCCGGCGTTCACTGCCCGGCCGGGCTGCTAGAGTGAAAGATCCGTATGCCCGGAAGCAGCGTTCCTGTTCTGATCGCACTGATGGGCGGCCTCGTCTTCACGCCGGTCTTCGCCGGCGCCGCGGTGAGGGGCGTGGTTCAGGATGCGAGCGGTGCCAAGGTGGCTCATGCGGAGGTTCAGATTCGGAACGCGGCGGGGGCTATCCTGTTGGTGGTCTGGACGAACGAAGAAGGCCGCTTCGACTGGCCTGGGGGGGGAGCCGGCTACTATCAACTGCGGATCAGCGCGCAGGGCTTGTCGCCCAGCCTGCGCGTGGTCTTGATGGGGCCGCGCAGCGAGCCCTGTGTCATCACGCTGGAGCCGGAGTCGGTCTACACCCGGGTCACGGTCAGCGCCACCCGGGGCGGCGCCGAGGAAGCCATGTCTTCGCCGCACGTGGCCTTCATCCAGGACCTCGCTGACATCCTGAAGCGCCCGGTCGCGACCCTGGGCAACGTGTTGGAACGGGAACCCGGCGTGCTCGTCCAGCAGAGCACTTATGCCCAGGCCTCTCCGTTTCTCCGCGGGCTGACCGGCTATCACGTCCTGAACCTCGTGGACGGCATTCGCTTCAACAACTCCGCCTTCCGGTCCGGCCCCAACCAGTATCTCGCCTTCCTCGAACCCACCCAAGCGCTGCGGGTGGAAGCGCTGCTCGGGCCCACCGGTTCGCAGTACGGCAGCGATTCACTCGGCGGCACGATCCACGTGGTCACCGAGGAGCCTCGCTTCGGCGGAGCGCCCGGGTGGGAGACACACGGGGAATTCGCGCTGGGGGGCGGCAGCGCCGATCTGTCGGGCATCGGCCGCGCGCGCGTATCGCTGGCCAAACCGAGCGTATTCTGGCTGGCCGGGGTCTCCGGGCGGCGCCACCACGACCTGCGTGCCGGCCAGGGTCACGACTCGCGCAACGTCTTCCACCGGCTCTTCGGGATGTCCCGGGATGAGGTTCGAGATCTGCTGGGCAGCCGCCTTCAGGACACGGGTTTCCGTCAATACGGAGTGCAGACCAAGGTGGCCGCCCGGCTGCGACCGGACCAGACCCTCACGCTGCACGCTCAACGCGGTGGGCAGGACCAGGTCCGCGGGTACAAGGACCTGCTGGGCGGGCTCGGGCGCATGCAGTCGGCATTCGATCCCCAGATCCTGAACTGGTTCTCCGGGCGATATGAACATGCGGGGCTGGGGTTGCTGGATTCTCTCAGCGGGACCTTCTCGATCAATTCTCAGGCGGACGGGGGCCTTCGTCAGGATCTCCGCCACACGGATCCCGTTACCCGCGACTTCAGCCGGGTCAACGCCTACGGCTACACCGCGCAGGCCACCGCCGCTTGGGCCGGCCGTCTGCTCACTTGCTTTGGCGGAGACATCTACGACGAGCGGATTACCTCCCGCCGGTCGGTGACAAACCCGGCAACCGGGACCGTCACCCGCCCCCGCCCGCTCTACCCCAGCGGTTCCCGATACCAGAATTTTGGGTTCTTCGGACAGGGCAGCTACGAGCTGAGCAGCGCCCTGCGCGCTTCGGCCGGGGCGCGCGTCACCGGAGTTCGTTTCCAGACGCGGGAGGATGCCAGGCTCGGCGTGCCGGACTCCTCCCAATGGTTCCGTGACGTCACCTTCCATACCAGTCTGCGCTGGCAGTGGACCCGCGCCTTGGGCTGGCACGGGATCGTGAGCCGCGGGTTCCGCGCCCCCAACCTGAACGATCTTGGAGCCCTGGGCCTCAACGACCTGGGTTACGAGATTCCCGCCGCGGAGGCCATTCCGGCCGGCGCCCTGCTCGGCACGGATGCCGGAGAGGGCGCTCTCTCCAAAGGCCAGCGCGTGCCACCTCTGGCCGCGGAATCGCTGATGGACTATGAGTTCGGCGCCCGCGTCACGGTGGGGCGTCTCTATGCCCGGGTGCAGTTTTTCAACGCGGAGTTTTACGACCCCATCGTTCGCCGGACCCTGCTGTTTCCAGCCTCGGACGCGCCGGAACGGCTGGCCGGCCTTCCCGTAACGGTGCTGCCGCAGACCGGGGCGCAGCGCGAGCAGGGCGTGGTTTCAGTGGCGACACAACTGGACCCCCGCGCGGTAAAGGCATTTGTGAACGACGGGCGCGCCCGCTACTACGGACTGGAGACCGTGGCCCGGCACACCATCGCGGGCCGCTGGTCGATCGAGGCCAACTACGGCTACATCCTCGGACGGGAGCTGAATCCGAACCGCAACATCCGCCGCCTGCCCCCGCAGATGGGCGCCGCCACGCTGCGCCACACGCCGTCCGGGCGAAGCCCCTGGGTGGAAGTCTCACTCGGGGCAGCGGGCGCGCAGGAGCGCCTGAGCGGCGGAGATAACGATGATGAACGCATCGGCGCATCCCGGCGCCGCCGGGACATCGCGGACTTCTTCCGAGGCAGCCGCGTCGCCCCCTGCCTCGACCCCGCGACCGGCGTGTTCCGTCCCACGGGGGAAACGCTCGCTCAGATTCAGAATCGCGTCCTGCCGCTCGGCGCCCTCATCAACGGCGTCCGCGTCGTGGACGACAACACGCGCGTGCCCCTGTATCGGTCCACGCCCGGCTGGGTTACCCTCCACCTCCGTTCCGGGATTCCGCTCGGCGAGCGATGGCAAGCCCTGGCCGCGGTGGAGAACCTGCTGGACCGCAACTATCGCACCCACGGTTCAGGGATTGACGCTCCCGGGGTGCACCTCTACCTCAGCCTGATCTGGCGCTTCTGAGGTGTCCGAAACACCACCCACAACTCCAGGTGCAGTCGAAGACAGAGCGGCATAGCCGCAACCAAAGCCCTGCTGGCGGTTCCGTGGGGCGAACCTCCAGGTTTGCGAGCTGGTTTTCCAACCAGCTTTGGGCCGCGCCCGGAGCCCGCGGCAGGTAAGCCGGCAAGGATGCCGGCTCGCAAGCGTGGACGCTCGCCCCACCAAAGGCTCCAGAATCTTCGCGGCGCGCAAAGAAACTCAGCGAGTGTAGTACAGAGCGGCGCCGGGTCCCGCGCCGCTCTGCCTGGTCAAAACTGGTAGCGCAGGCCGATGGAGATCTCACGCGGACCGGAGAAGTCGCGCGTCGCGACGCTGGTGATGCGGCCCACGGCGGCCGGGACCGAGATGTTCAGGTTCGGGTTGCCGAACGAAGGATGGTTCAGCGCGTTGGTGGCCGTTCCTTGCACGCGCAGGGTGTGGCCCTCGGCGACCGTGAACCGCTTGAACAGACCGAGGCTCATCGAGTGGCGGCCCGGTCCGATGATCACGCCCCGGCCCGCGTTGCCAAACCGCCCGTTGGGCGGAACGGCAAACGCCGAAGCGTCAAACCACCGGCCGATGGAGCGCTGCCCGCTGGGGAGGTTTCCGTTGCCGATCCGGTCGGCGATCCCGCCGATGGTGTTCGTGTTCGACGGGTCGGAACCCGAGAATGTGGGCGTCAGGTATTCGCCCGTCCGGGCGATGTAAGTGGAGCTGATCTGCCAGCCGCCCAGCAGCCAGTCGGTCCAGCCCGGCCGGCTCAGCACCCGGCGGCCCTGCCCCACCGGCACCTCCCAGATCAGGTTGCCGATGAAGCGGTGCCGTGGCACCCACTGCGACTCGCCCCGAAATCCGGCGCGATCATAGGGGTTCTCCATCGTCGGGCCGCCCTCGCTGGCATCCTCGGTGTCCGTGAGCATTTTCGCTATGGTGTGATTGGCCTGGAAGTAAAGGCCGCGGTCCATACGGCGCTCCACGTTCAGCGAGAAAGCGTGGTAGGTCTGGTTGCCTGCGCTGTCGTTGAACAGAATGGTGTTGTAGAGCGGGTAAGGCCGGCGGGCGGCCGAGAACCTCTCGGTGCTCGGCAAGGGTTTGTTGATGTCGCTGCGGTAAGTCGCCCGCGTGGTCTTGGTGCCGATGTAGGACAGTCGGACACCGATGTTGGGGGCCACCTCCCGCTCCAGGGTGAAGTTCCACTGCTGGGTGTACGGGTTGCGCAGGTTAAAGTCCATCCCACGGACGTCCAGCGCCCCCAGCCGGGTCCCCATCGGCAGGAACGGCCGGTCGAAGGTAAGCAGCGGCGCCCCGCCGGTGATCGCGTTAGTGAAGCCCTCGTTGAAGTTGAACGGCCCGTGCCGCACCAGGAAGGCCGCGAAAATGTCCGCCGTCAGGTCGTCGATGAAAATCCCGTAGCCTCCACGGATCACGGTGCGGGCGTCGCTGAATGGACGGTAGGCGAAGCCCACCCGCGGCATGAAGTTGTTCTTGTCCGGGTGGCGCAGCGAGCTCGGCAAGCCCACTTCGGCCGCGGTCACAATCGGCACCGCTTTCGGGAACAGCGGGTGGATGTACTTCATGACCTCCGTCGTCGGCACCACGATGCGCCCCGTCCCCCGGTCGAATGTCGACATAACGTCGAATTTGTCCACCTGCGGGCTGTTGTACTCGTAGCGCAGCCCGAGATTCAGCGTGAGCTTGGGCGACACCCTGATATCGTCCTGCACGAATCCGCTGAGTGAGTACCACCGGGCATAGAGCAAAGGCCGCTCCTGCTCGCGCTGCGTCGTGGCCGGCAGCCCCAGCAGGAAGTCGGAATAGGCGTGTCCCGTGAAACGGTTGGTGAAGGCGTAGACGCCAAAGCCCGGCCGGGTCGGCCCGTTGTACTGCTGCGGCCGGTGCTCGACCCCGGTCTTCACCGTATGGCGGTCCCGGATCCACGTGAGTTGGTCGCTGAACAGGTAGTTGTTGGCCACCCGGCGGTTGTCCCCGCTCCAGGAGATGCTCTGGAAACCGGTGATGGTGAGGTTCGGCGCGGCGCGCTCCTCCGGCGGCTGTCTCACCAGGCCTTGGATGCCGATCAAGTCGATCAGTTCCTGGCCCGGCAGCGGTCCCCCCGTGGTGACCCAGTGGCGGGCGATCCCGGCCCTGGCCTCGTTGATCAGATTCGGCGCAATCGTATAGGTGCTTGAAACGTGGCCCTGCGGGGCGTGGTTCAGCGTCCTGCCATGGCCGCCGATAAAGTCGGCCGGCAAAAAGCCGCCCGCGAGGCTGTTCGACAGGTTGCGCGTAAAGCCGAACCGCGCGTACACCGTGTGTTTCTCCGAGAAGACGTAGTCCACTCGCGTGTTGATCTTATCCACCCGGCTGTCCCGGTCGAAGCTGCCCCGGAAGTTGGCTACCGCCAGATTGGGCGCGCCGAAGTTCGGCAGCGGATACAACTTCTGCTGGGCCTTAAGGGAGGCGGAGTTGTGGAGTCCCCCGGGGATGAGGTTGCCCGGGAACGGCTGGCCGGTGAACGGGTTGCGAATCACCGCGGTCAGGTCCGAGAAATCTCCCTGCCGCATCTTCACCGTTGGAACGCTGGCGGTCACTGTGGCTGGCGTCGGATCGTAGTTGTTCTCGTAGGCGGCAAAGAAGAAGGCCCGGTCCCGAATGATCCGGCCTCCCAGCGAGCCGCCAAAGATGTTCTGCTGCGACGCCACCTCTTTGCCCGTCACAGGGTCCACCGCGCCCCGCGTCGGCGCAAAGAAAGACCGCGCCGCCAGTCGGCTGCTGTAATGTTGCCAGAACGCCGAGCCGTGGAACTGGTTTTGCCCGGAACGGGTGATGATCATCAGGTTGCCCGGGTCGGCGAACTCGGCCTTGCTGTTGACATAGCTGATCTTCACTTCCTGCACCGAATCGAGCGAGGGCTGTAGGTTCGACTCCTGGTTGCCAAACACGATCGAGTTGGAGCTGACGCCGTCCACGTTGAAGTTGGTCGTCGTGCGGCGCGCGCCGCCGAACGAGCGGGCCGCCCCCGACCCCTCGACCGCCGTCGGGGTCAGGATCGTGATCTGGTAAAACGGAGCGGTTGAGCCGATGACGTTCAGCGGCAGGTCGAGCAACTGCTGGCTCGGCCGGTATTGCGCGATGCTCGAGGTTTCCGATTCCACCACCGGCGCGCCGGCCGTGACCGTCACTTCGGTGGTCACGTCGCCGATCTCCAGCCGGATGTCGATGCGAACCTGCGCCACCGCCTCCAGCGGGATGTTTTCGTGCATAAACCGCTTGAAACCCGGGGTCTCCACCCTTACCGTGTAGAGCCCCGGGTGGAGGTGGGTGACTTCGTAGTTGCCGAGCGCGTCGCTGGACACGTTGCGGGTGATGTTGGTGGCTTGGTTGGTTACGCGGATCTGCGCGCCGGGAATGACAGCGCCAGTCGTGTCACTCACTCTGCCGGCGATCACGCCGAAGGTAGCCTGGCCGTAAGCGCCTCCGCACAGAACGAGCAGAGAGACGCTTAGCAGGAGCACACTTCGGGCGAAAGCTGGATTTCGAATCGCCATGGTCGGCTCCGGCTAGAGCCCGGCTTCGCAAGTTCCCCGGGCATGGGGACTGCTGTGGCCGTCAGGCTGAAGGCCCGTCCCGCCAGGCAGCAGTGGCCAGATCCTCGCGAAGCAGGACGCTAGAGTCTTCCTTGCAGGCTCTCCTGACCGGAATCAGTATACCAAGCCCGGCGCCTCGCTGCGGCAGCGCCGACTCGTCCCAGGGACGGTGGAAGCACGGAACCCCATCGACAGCAGGGGCAGTCCGCGCGGAGGCTCCGGCGTGCAGCCAAGTTCCTGGAGTATTCTCGAAGAGGAGGTTGAGCATGTGTCTTAAGAGAAGCGGCATCCTTGTGGCGTTGGGCTTGTTGGTCGGAGCGTCGGCCGCTGCCCAGCAGCAACGCCAGCCTGAACCGCCCCCTCCCGACTTCGCCAACGTCGCCTACGGCGAGCACGAGAGGAACGTCTTCGACCTCTGGCAGGCCAAGAGCGGCCGCCCCGCTCCGTTGGTGATCTACTACCACGGCGGCGGCTTCCGCGGTGGTGACAAGCGCTCGATCAGTGTCCAGTTGTTGAAGCAGCTCCTGGATGGCGGTGTCTCCGTTGCCACCGCCAACTACCGGCTTTCCGCCACCGCGCCCTTCCCGGCGCAGATGCATGACGCCGCCCGGGCCTTGCAGTTCATCCGCCACCACGCGGCCAGGTACAACCTCGATCCGAAGCGCGTCGGCGCAACCGGCGGTTCCGCGGGCGCTGGCATCTCCCTATGGCTGGCCTTCCACGACGACCTGATCGATCCAGCCAGCCCGGACCCGGTCCGGCGCCAGTCCACCCGCATCAGCGCCGCCGTGGTCTACGCCGCCCAGTCCTCCTACGATCCGCGCCTCATCAAGAAGATGTTCAACACCGACGAGGTGCACCCGGCGCTGGTCGGGTTGTTCGGCATGAAGTCGCCCGCTGACGTTGCCGACCCGAAGTTTCACCCCCTCTTTGAGGAGGCTTCTGCGATCAACCACGCCACTCGCGGCGACGCGCCCGTTCTCCTCTTCTATCCGCAGCCCAACGAGCCTCTCCCGCCGAACTCCTCGGGCGAACAGCACATTCACCACCCGAAGTTCGGTTTCCTGCTGAAGGAAAAGCTGGATCAGCTCGGGGTCCAGTGTGTGCTGTTGCTCCGCGAGCAGTATCCCAAAGGTGCGCCGATGGAGGAGTACGCCAAGTTCTTCTTCGAGAAGCTCGGCGTCAAGTAGCGGGCCGGCGGTCTACCGCGACGGGTACGGTCCGAAGACCTTGGTGACGCGGCGGCTTTCGGAGGAGTCGTCCACGATCACCACGCGAAACTCGCCGCCGCCCGGCGATACGCGCAACACGATGTGGCCGCGGTCGCTCGCCAGTTTCTCGATTCCGTTGACCACCACCCGGGTCGCTGAATGCAGATCGGTGGCGAAGACCTCGCGCGGACCCGGATAGAGCCGCGTGGATTGCAGCCGCTGCCACACTCTCCCCGTGGGGTGGCCGGAGTCCCAAACCGACAGGAACCACACCCGCGGGCGCAGCGTGGCGACCAGGAAGGCGTTCTGCGAGTCGATGTAGCCGTGGTGATTCAGGATGGCCGCCTCCACCGGTCCCACGGCTTTGGCCACCGGCGTCTCCACATCGTGCCAGTCGGGAGAACCTTCGGCGGGAATGCCCGGAATGTCGCCGCCGTTGAAGTAGTCGAACGGGCCGTAGCTCAGCCGGAACGACGTGCTGCACATGTTCTCGCTCGGCCAGTCCGCGCGAGCGATGGTCTCCAGGGCCGGGAAGTGGTGGCGCGTGTTTGTGCCCACGCCGGTCCAGATCTCGCCGTTCGCGCCGATGTTGCGGAATTCGAAATTCCGGTATTTCTCCGGCGCGCGGAGCAGCACCACCTGGTCGTTGCGTCCCGGCGTGAAGCGCTCCACCTTCAGGCCCTTGTGCTCGGCTTGCCATTTGGCAAAGGCGCGGTAGTTCCGGGTGGCGGAATCCTCGAGCGGGGAGGGGTAACTGTAATCAGGCCAGCCCCGGTCCAGCAGCTTGCCGATGCGCAGGCTCTCACCTGCACGGGTCAAGCCGGTGAGCCGGTAGGCGCCCGTGGGAGAGGCCGGCGTTTCCTCCGCGACGACGCCCATGTGGTCGCCGTGAAAGTGCGTGAGCAGAGCGTAGTCGAGGGCCGGCTGCGGGGCATGGCGCAATGCGTGACGAAGGTAGCGCACGATCCACTCGCCGGCGGGGCGCGTGCCGTCCGGCCGGTCCGGGGTGTGCCGCGGCGTCTTGCGCGCCTGCTCGCCGGCGTCCACCAGCAGCGTGGTGCCGTCGGGGAGAATGTACAACGCGGCGTTGCCCCGGCCGGTGCTGATCTGGTGGATATCGAGCGTGCCCGGCTGCCAGGGCGCGATCTCCCGGCCCGCGACATCCTCGGCGCGCGCCGCCAGCGCGGCGGCGGCGAGTAGAACCAAGAAGCCAGTACGTTTCACGCTGACAGCCTACCACCCCGCTGCCGGGGCCGCAAGATCCGGAGGACGAGGCTGCCACGGGGCGCCGGGGCTGCCCGGGCGCCACCTCACTTCGCGCCGGTCAGCTCGGCGACCAAAGCCTGGGCGCGGTAGACCGTGCCCAGCGCCTCCAGGATGCCGGCCGAGTGCACCGAGATGGCCCGCGCCACGTCCTCTGAGTAGATGTAGTCCCACACCAGCGAATCCAGGGTGCCGTCAAAGAGAATCCCGACGAACTCTCCCTGCCGGTTCACCACCGGGCTGCCCGAGTTGCCGCCCACCGAGTCGTTGGTGCTCAGGAAGTTGAAGGGCGTATCCAGCTTCAGCCGGCCCCGCGCCTCGACCCAGCTCGGTGGAAGAACGAAGGGATCCCGGTTGCCTTGCGCCTGGGCGCGCGCATAGGCGCCGCCCAACGTGGTGGCCCAGGCCACGGGCTTGCCGCCCTCTTGAAAACCCTTCACCTGCCCGATGGACAGGCGCAGGGTGAAGGTGGCATCGGGGTAGAGGGCCGTGCCGTAGACCTCGAAGCGCGCGTTGGCCAGCCTGGCGTAAGCCTGCCGAAGCGGCTCCTCGACGCGCTCTTCGTAAGCCTTTCGCGCCGCCCGGGAGGCCGGGTCCACCGCCAGCGCCAACTGGATCATGGGATCTGGCGACGTTTCCACGGCCTTCAGGCCACCTTCGGCCAGCCGCTTGCGCACGGCCACGTCGCGCAGCTTCGATCCCCGCACCAGCTCAGCGGCCCGCTCCCGGGGCGACTTGCCGGCCAGCACTTTCAAAACCAGCTCGTGCCGCGCGCCCAGCTTCTCCATCAGCATGCTTAGCGAATCGGCCACCTTCATCGTCTCGAAATCCTCGTAGATGGGAGCTTCCGAGAAGAGCTGCTGTTTCAGGGAATCCAGGGCCGCCTCTGAGTACTCGCGCAGACGCTCGGGGTTGGGCTTCGGCGTCTCCGCCGCCAGCCGCACCAGGCCCCGCGCGATGCCGAACAAATCGCCGTCGAAGCCGTGGCGCAGCTCCAGCAGCGCACGGTCCACCAGGATCGTCTCCCAGGCCTTCAGCGCGGCTTCGACCTGCCCCCACGGGTCTGGCTGTGCCGCCTGCATCTTCACCTTGGCGCGCAGCGCCTCCTCGTCGGCACGCTTCTTCTTCATGACCGCCGGATGCTGAAGCCCGGCCTGCATCCCCAGGTAGGCCTTGCGGCTGTTCTGGTAACTGAATAACTCATCCTGGGCGCGCCGGGCGTTCTCCGCGCTCCGCTCGCTGAAGGTCCTGAGCAGCACCTCACGCCGCCGCAGCAGGTCCAGCACGTATGGATTCCTGCGGTCGCGTATGAACTCCAGGTGGGCCACCGTGTTCATGCGCTCGGTGCGGCCGGGATGGCCTGAGACGAAAACCAGCTCGCCCTCCCCCGCGCCGCCGGTGCTCCACTTGAGGAAGTCGCGGATGCTGGCCGGCCGGCCGTCCTCGTACACCCGGAAGAAAGCGATGTCCAGGCAGTAGCGCGGATACTCGAAGTTGTCCGGATCCCCGCCGAAGAAGGCGCTGGCCTTCTCGGGCGCGAACACCAGCCGCACGTCGGTGTACTTCTTGTAGCGGTAGAGGTGGTAGCGCCCGCCGTTGTAGAGCGTCACCACGTCGCTGCGCAGCCCGGTCTTATCCAGCGACTCCTTCTCGAGGGTGTTCATCACACCGCGTCGCGCCTTCTCCGCGTCGCCGGGGTTCATCCCCGGCCTGACCGCGGCCTGCATCCGCGCGGTCACGTCGTCGATGCCGGCGAGCACGTTCAGCTCCAGGTCCGGGCACTTGCCCTCCTCGGCCCGGCTGCGTGCCTGGAACCCGATGGTGAGGTGGTCGCGCCCCTCCGTGCTGAGCTTCTGGATGCACTCGCTGGCCACGTGATGGTTGGTCATCACCAGCCCGCCGGCGGAGACAAAGGAACCCGACCCGCCGCTGTTGAAGCGCACCGAGGACCGCTGCAAATGCCCCATCCAGCCCGCCGGAGGCTCGAAGCCGTACTTCTCCCGCAGCAGCTTCACGGGCGGGTCGTTGAACAGCCACATCCCTTCGTCGGCGCCGGCAATCGCCGCCACCGCACACAGAGCCAGCACGCGACACAATCCCGAGGTCATGCATCCAGTATCCTACTAACATCACTCCCATGCGCCGACGAACTTTCATCGGGGCCGCCCTCTCGCCGCTGGCCGCCTCTTCTTCCGCCCTGCCCTGGCACCGCCGCGCGCTGCGCTGGGGACAGACCAACATCACCGAGATTGACCCCTCGCGCTACGACATCGCCTTCTGGCGCGAGTACTGGAAGCGCACGCGCGTTCAGGGCGTCATCATCAACGCCGGCGGCATCGTCGCTTACTATCCCAGCAAGTACCCGCTGCACCGCCGCGCCGAGTTCCTCAAGGACCGCGATCTCTACGGCGAGCTTTGCCGCGCCGCCCACGCCGACGGCCTGGTCGTGCTGGCCCGCATGGACTCCAACCGCACGGCCGAGGACTTCTTCCGCGCGCACCCGGACTGGTTCGCACGGGATGCGCAGGGCAACCCCTACCGCGCCGCCGACAAATACGTCACCTGCATCAACAGCCCCTACTACGACGAGTACCTCCCCGCGGTCCTCACCGAGATCATCGAGCGTTCACATCCGGAGGGCTTCGCCGACAACTCCTGGGCCGGCCTGGGCCGCGACAGCATCTGCTACTGCGCCAACTGCGAGCGCAAGTTCCGCGCCCGCACCGGCCAGCCCATCCCCCGCCGCAAGGACTGGGACGCCCCCGTCTACCGCCAGTGGATCCGCTGGAACTACGACCGCCGCCTCGAGGTCTGGGACCTCAACAACCGCACGGCCAAGGCCGCGGGCGGGCCTGACTGTCTCTGGATCGGGATGAACAGCGGCTCGATTCCCGGCCAGGCCCGCTCATTCCGCGACCTCAAAGCCATCTGCGAGCGCGCCGAGATGATGCTGCTGGACCACCAGCGCCGCGACGACTCAACCGGCTTCCAGCAGAATGCCGACACCGGCAAGCTCGTCCATGGGCTGCTGGGTTGGGACAAGCTGGCCCCGGAAAGCATGGCCATGTACCAGGCCTCGCGCAGCTCCTTCCGCGTGTCCGCCAAGCCTGCCGCCGAGGCCCGCATGTGGATGCTCGCAGGCTTCGCCGGCGGCATACAGCCCTGGTGGCACCACGTATCGGCGTATCACGAGGACCGTCGCGCCTATCTCACCGCCGAACCGGTCATGCGCTGGCACGAAGCCAACCAGCGGTACCTGGTGAACCGCCGGCCCGTGGCCACGGTGGGAGTGGTATGGTCGCAAGAGAACACCGATTTCTTCGGCCGCGACCAGGCCGACGAGCTCACCGAGCAGCCCTATCGCGGCATGGTGCAGGCGCTCGTCCGCGCGCGCATCCCTTACCTGCCGGTACACGCCGACCATATCGAGCGCGAGGGCGGCGCTCTGGCCGTGCTGATCCTCCCCAACCTGGGCGCCATGTCGGAGGCGCAGTGCGCCGCCCTCCGCCGCTTCGTCGAGCGCGGCGGCGCCCTCATCGCCACCGGCGCTACGAGCCTCTACACCCAGTGGGGCGATCGGCGTCAGGACTTCGCGCTGGCTGGCCTGTTCGGAGCGCACGCCGGCGCCGGCGGAACTACTCCATCCCGGACGGCCCACACCTATCTGCGGCTGCACCCCGAGCTGCGCGCGCGGGTCTGGGGCCCGAGAGCCGGGAACGAGCCTCCCCCGACCGGCGAGCGCCACCCCGTGCTGGCCGGTTTCAACGAGACCGACATCATCGCTTTCGGCGGCGTGCTGGAGCCCTTGAAGATCGACGCAGGCGTGATTGTACCCTTGACGTTCGTTCCCGAGTTCCCCGTCTATCCTCCCGAAACCGCCTGGATGCGCCAGCCCAAGACGGACATTCCCGCGCTGGTGCTGAAGGGCCGCGTCGCCTACCTGCCCGCCGACATCGACCGCCGCTTCTTCCGCGACAACCTCCCCGACCACGGCAACCTCCTGGCCAACCTGGTGCGCTGGGCCGCCGCGGGGAACATCCCGCTGGCCATCGAGGGCGCGGGCCTCATCGACTGCCATCTTTACCGGCAGCAGGACCGCCTCATCCTGCATCTGGTGAATCTGACCAGCGCGGGCACCTGGCGCGCCCCCATCGACGAGCTGATCCGCGTAGGCCCCCTCAAGGTGCGGGTGCGGCTGCCCAAGGACCTCCGCGCCGCCACCGCCCGCCTGCTGGTCTCGGGCACGGCTCAGCCCGCCGTGGTGAAAGACGGCTGGGCCACCCTGGAGGTGCGCTCAGTGCTGGACCACGAGGTGGTGGTGCTTCGGTAGGGAGCGGCGCGCCGGCTCACAGCCCGGCGACACGCAACCCAACCGCCCGAGCAGCCAGGCCGAGCGTGGCATCATGAGTCGCCATCACCGGCCGTATGCCGCTGCGCTCACCCCACAGCAGGGCGGTGGCCAGATGAATCGCATCCAGCGTTCCCAAACTGACCGGCAGGGGCTGGGCCGCCCGGTCCAGCACCACTCGCGTCACCTCCACCACCTCCGCCCTCTCCAGCAGGCGGAACACAGCTTCCCGCCGCAGCGCCACTTCTGCCTCGGGTATCGCCTGCCGCAGCCGCCATCGGTCCAGCGTTCTGAGGCATTCGACTTCCACCAGCGCACTCACCACCCCGCCTTCAAGGGCGTTCCATTCGCGGAGCGCTCCCGCCTGCCCCAGAAGCTTGCGAAGCAGTACGGAGGAATCCAGGTAAGCGATCACCGCTCGCCTCGCTCCTCCATCAGTAGTTCGACGATGTCCGTCTTTCCCCGCAGCGGCGGCGGCAGCGGCAGTTGACCCAGCCGGGGGCCAGCGGGCGCAGGCCGGCGGACCACCAGCGGCGCGGCTTCGGACCCATACGGCACTATGCGCGCTATCGGCGTCTGCCGGTCCATCACGGTCACGACTTCACCGCGGCGCACCGCGCGCAGGTGCTCGCTCAGGCGGCTCTTAAGCTCGGCAATGCGCACGGCCTTCATGACCATATGTTAACTATATCTGGTCAGGAAGTCAAACGCGCCCCACCCGCCCTGGAGTCGGCCTGAACCCTACTTGATCCGCTCGTCGCGCTCGACCTTGCCGTCGCGCAGGTGGATGACGCGGTGGGCGTGGAGGGCGATGTCGTGCTCGTGGGTCACCAGCACGATGGTGTTGCCCTGCTGCCACAGGCGCTCGAAGACCCCCATGATCTCGTGGCCGGTGGCGGTGTCCAGGTTGCCGGTAGGCTCGTCGGCCAGCAGGATGGAGGGATTGTTCACCAGGGCCCGGGCGATGGCCACCCTCTGGCGCTGGCCGCCGGACAGCTCGTTGGGCTTGTGGTGCATGCGGTCCATCAGGTCCACCTGCTGGAGCGAGTGCTTGGCCCGCTCCATGCGGACCTCGGTAGACAGCCCGGCGTAGATCAGCGGCAGCTCGACGTTATGCAGGGCGGTGGCCCGGGGCAGCAGGTTGAAGGTCTGGAAGACGAAGCCGATTTCCTTGTTGCGGATGCGCGCCAGCTCGTCGTCGTTCATCGAGCTTACCAGCCGCCCGTTGATGTAGTACAGGCCGCCGGTGGGCGTGTCCAGGCACCCGATCAGGTTCATCAGGGTGGACTTCCCCGAGCCCGAAGGCCCCATGATGGCGACGTACTCGCCCTTCTTGATCTCGACGTCCACGCCGTCCACGGCGTGGATCTCCTGGTCGCCCATCAGGTAGCTCTTCCGCAAGTCGAAGGTGCGGATGATGATGCCGTCGCGCTTGAGCTGCTCGCCGCGCGCAATATCCTCGTGGAGTGCTGCTTGTGCCATTGCTCTTCTCTATTGAGGCGGTTTTTCGGGGCCGCCCGGTTACGGGGGCCGCCTCTTACTGGGTTCTCGACGTCGGCGCGTTGTCCACCTTGATCCTGGTATCGTTGCGGATAGTGCGGATCACCCGGTAACTGCCGGTGATGATCTCCTCGCCGTCCTTCAGGCCGCCAAGCACCTCTATATCGGTGGCGCCGGTGATGCCGGTCTCGACCTTGCGGAAGCTGGCCTTCTCGGCGGAGGCAACGAAAACGCCCTGCAATTCCTCCTTCCGGGCCTTCTCGGCGGCGGGATCGGGCTTGGAGGCCGCCTGCACGCCGCCCTTGGGCAGGGGCTCGAGGTCGCCCCGCTGCCGCACTGTCAGCGCCTGTATGGGGATGCTGAGCACCCCCTTGCGCGTGGCGGTAGTGATCTTAGCGGTGCACGAGAGGCCCGGCCGGATCTCCCCGGGCGGGCTGTCCAGCGCGATCACCACCTTGAAATCCTTGGCCTCCTGGCTGGAAATGGCGCTCTGAGAGGCCGCCAGGCCGGTCGAGCGCAGGATGGCAGTGTTGCCCATCTCGATCACCGTGCCCTTGAAGGTCCGGTTGGGAATGGCGTCGATGGTGATGTCCGCCGTCTGATCGAGCTTCACGTTGACGATGTCGGTCTCGTCCACCTTGACCTCGGCGGTGATCAGCGACATGTCGGCGATGGTCATGATGAGGCTGGAGGGGGAGTTCTGGATGCCCGGCACCACGGTCTCGCCTACGCGGACCGGCAGGTTGGTCACCACGCCGTCCAGCGGCGCCACGGCGTAGGTGCGCTGCAAGACGTCGGCGGCCCGCTTCAGGTTGGCCTGGGAGAGCGCGATGCGCTTCTGCGACGCCGCCAGCATGGAGGCCCCCTGGGCCTGCTGGGCCTTGACCTGCTGGTAGCGCGCCTCGGCCTCCCGCACCAAAGCCTGCCGCGCCTGGTGGTCCAGACGGCGCTGGTCGAAGTCCTGCCTCGAGATCAGCTTGTCCTTGAACAACTGCTCGGCGCGGGCGAAGTTCAGCCGGGCCTGCTCGAGTTCGGCTCTGGCCCGGTCCATCCCGGCCTGGGCGGTGGCCAGATTCTCATCGGCGGCCCGGAGCGAGGCCTCGGCGGCCGCCGAATCGGCCTCGGTGGAACTGACCGAGGCCTTCTGCGCCGCCACTTCGGCTTCCGGTTGCACCGACTCCAGGCGGGCCAGCAACTGGCCCTTTCTTACCCGATCGCCTTCCCGGACCAGGATCTCGGTCAGGCGGGAAGGCGCCGCCGCATTCGTGCCTATGTTGATGTAATTACGGGGTTTAATCTCGCCTGAGGCCGTCACGATGGAGGCCAGGTCCTGGCGCACTACCCGGCCCGTCTGCACCGCCACAATTCCGGCCCGGCTGCGCTGGACGACAGTCAGAACCGCGATGCCGGCCACCACTACCACAAGGATGGCCACCCAGATCTTCCATTTGCGCTTCACGGCACTCCACTCCTCTTGAGTCAGACGGAGAAGGCGGAGAAAAAGTTCACCTATTTCAATGGTATCAGAAGGAACCAGAGGACGGGGGAAGCCCTACAAACCGCCCTCGCTGAAGAAGTTGCCCATCTGGCGGAACTTGCGGTACCGCTGCTCGACCAGCTCCTGCGGGGACATCCCGGAAACCTCCGCCAGGATCTGCCGGAGGCTCTGGCGCAGCAGGGTCGCCGCCTGGTCCCAGTCCTCCTGCTCGCTCCATGGCCAGAATCTGGTACATCGGGTCCTGAACGAGGTTTTGACAACGTCGCATCGGATCGCATCTTCAGCGCAGCGGGACGGAGGAGCGTTAACCATGGTTAAGCCTGCGACACAATATAAAGCTAGGTGTATCGCACTATCCAAAATTAGGTACGTCGTGTCATCCAAAATGGGTATTGACTGCCACGGAACCACCCGACATAACAACAAAGTAGCCGGTTCTTGCGACTCTGCGTCCCAGAGGATGGAGGTGTACGAATGCGCGAGTGTGCAGTTGTCTCCTTCACGCTGATCCCAATTCTCGGGTTCCTGTTGTTGCCTGTCGGCCTCAGCCTGCTGGTGCGCCTCAACGGCCGTAGCGCTGCAACCTCGGACCGCAACCCGTCCTAGCGGATGCCTGGCCACGACCTTCACCGGCACGCAGCTTGGATCTACGGTGTGGTTGTGGGGCTAGCGATACGTGAGCCCTTGGTGACGGTGATCCCCCGCCTGATGCCCCAGAAGTTGCCTGATTGGCAGATGCAGCTTGAAGTCTGGAGGCTCGTAGTTTTCTTGCTCGTCATCATTAGGTTCTACCTCGGCTCTGCGCTGTACTTCGCTGAGGTCTATGGCCAGACTGATGCTGCCCGGAGCTGTGGGAAGAGGAGCTACTTCGTCGACTTCCTGGGGAGTCTGCTTCAGTTTCTGCTCTTCTTTGCATGGGCCATCACAGTGGCTCAGCACGACCGGTACAAAGGCGAGATCAGCTATTTCACGGTCATCCTGTGGGCAATTCTCCTGTACGACAACGTCTGGTACTGCGCTTCCCTGTTCGGTGACACGAAGGACGCGATCAGGCCGAGGAGGGACATTAACAATCTCACCCTAATCCTATGCCTCCTGACTTGCGTCGGAGCGCGCTTGGCCGGACGGGACCAAGTCTTCGCTGAGCACCTCATGTTCTTCCCGGCGCTGTTCTTCAGTGTCAAAGACCTCCGCGGGATGCTGGGCCGCTACGAGCAACTTGCGCCTCGCGTGAACGCGGCGGGAGGCGGGTAGCGGCTCCAAGGCTTTGCGGCCATCCGCAAGCCCTTGCGTTCGCGCGAGCAGGCCCCGGCTACATCCCCCTCAGACCCCGCCTTCGCTGAAGAAGTTGCCCATCTGGCGGAACTTGCGGTACCGCTGCTCGACCAGCTCCTGCGGGGACATCCCGGAAACCTCCGCCAGGATCTGCCGGAGGCTCTGGCGCAGCAGGGTCGCCGCCTGGTCCCAGTCCTCCTGGGCGCCCCCGGGAGGCTCGGGGACGATGCCGTCGATCAGGCCCAGCCGCAGCAGGTCCGGCGCCGTCAGCTTCAGTGCCTCCGCCGCCAGAGGCCCCTTGGCGGAGTCCCGATAGATGATGGCCGCGCAGCTTTCCGGGGAGATGACGCTGTAGACGGAGTTCTCCAGCATGAAGACCTGGTTGCCCACCCCCAGCGCCAGCGCCCCGCCGCTGCCCCCTTCGCCGATGACGACGACGATGAGCGGCGCGCTCAGCCGGGCCATCTCCCGGAGGTTGTATGCGATGGCCTCGGCCTGCCCGCGCTCCTCGGCGTCGATGCCGGGGTAGGCGCCCGGTGTGTCCAGCAGCGCCACGGTGGGCCGGCCGAACTTGGCCGCCACTTGCATCACCCGCAGGGCTTTGCGGTAGCCCTCGGGCTTGGGCATGCCGAAGTTGCGGAACAGCTTCTGCTTGGTGTCGCGCCCCTTCTGCTGGGCCACGATCATCAGCGGGGCGCCCTCGAAGAAGCCCATCCCGCAGACCAGGGCCGGGTCGTCGCCGAAGCGCCGGTCACCGTGGATCTCGTTGAAATCGGTGATCAGCCGCTGGATGTAGTCCAGCGAATGCGGGCGCTTGGGA
>VFZS01000006.1 GCA_016871095.1 Acidobacteriota bacterium | reverse complement strand
TACGGCAGCGCGGCGGAGATCATGGCGCTGCCGCCCGCCAGACTGACGGCGATTCTGAAAGATCCGGGGGCCTCGGCGTACGCCAAGGCCAAAGCCTGCCAGCAACTGGCGGTGGTGGGCGACAAGTCCGCCGTGCCGGCCCTGGCGGCGCTGCTGGCGGATCCGCAACTGTCGCATTACGCCCGCTTCGGCCTGGAGCCGCTTCCCGATCCCTCGGCGGATGACGCTCTGCGCGATGCGCTGAAGAAACTCAAGGGACCCCTGCTGGTGGGCGCTGTCAACTCCATTGGGCATCGCCGGGACGCCAAGGCGGTGGGGGCGCTCACCAGGCTGCTCTATGACGCCGACAGCGAGGCCGCCCAGGCATCCGCGGCGGCGCTGGGACGCATCGGTAGTCTTCAGGCTGCCAAAACGCTCCAGGAGGGGCTGAGCCGCACGAAGCCGCCTGTCCGCCCAGCCGTGGCCGGAGCGGGGCTGGTGTGCGCCGAAGGGCTCCTCAAGCAGGGCCAGCGCAAGCAGGCCCTTGCTCTTCTGGAGGCGCTGGCTCGCGCGGATTCACCCAAGCCCGTACGCGACGCGGCCACGCACCAGGCTGCCGCCATAGCGGCCCTCGACGCCGCCGATCAAGAAGCCAAGGAAGGCTTCCGGCCTCTCTTCAACGGCCGGGACCTCGACGGCTGGGACGGCGACCCGCGCTTGTGGCGGGTAGCGGACGGCGTCATCGCAGGCTCGACGGAGGGCGTGACGCTGGCGGCCAATTCGTTTTTGACCACCAGACGGACCTTCGGCGATTTCCACCTCAAGGCCCAGGTCAAGCTGCGCAACCACAACAGCGGCATTCAGTTCCGCAGCGAGGCGCTCCCGGGCTGGGTGGTGCGCGGGCTACAGGGGGACATGGCCGAGAACAACCACTGGGGCTCGGTGTACGACGAGCGGGGCAAACGCGGCATCATGGTCAACGGCTGGACCGGCAAGGCCGAAGAGGTTGTGCGGGCGAACGACTGGAACGACTACGAGGTCATCTGCGACGGCGATCTCATCCAGCTCAAGGTGAACGGCCTGCTCACCGCCGAGCTGCGCGATACGGTACGCATGACCGGCGTCATCGCCCTCCAGCTCCACCGCGGACCGGCCATGGAAGCGCAGTTCCGCAACCTGAGGATCAAGATCCTGCGCTGACGGGACCGCTGGCTGTCCCCGGGGCCGCCTCTCAGAGTTCCACGGCGTAGGCCAGGCTCTCGCTGAGCGGGCTGCGCGGGTCCGCGGCCAGCGCCTCGAATTCATCCCGTGAGTACACCAGCGTGTCGGTGGGGATCACCGCCGTGTGGACTTGGTACCGGCTGCGTTCGAGGAGGCCGGGGAACTCCCGGTCCACCACCGCGACAAGGTCTGCGTCGCTGTCCGCCGTCCAGTCGCCCCGCGCCAGCGAGCCAACCAGCAAGACCCGCAGGATTTCGGGATGCGCGCGGCGCGCCGCCGTGGCCGCTCGCCGCAACTCGTCGAGCACCGCGGCGCGATCAAGGAACCGCACTTCGGCAGAAATCAACGATGCTCCTGGCATTGGCGAGAAGACGCTCGCTCGTTCTCGCACTGAAGTAGTCGGCCGGGGCCCCGGCCGCAAACCCGTTGGGGTAGCGCGCTGTAACGTACACCTGGTCCAGCTCGCGCGCCGCCTCGACCACCGGCTCGGGGACTTCCAGGGCGCACTGGCTCAGAATGCTGAGGATCGAGTGCCCCCGCGCGCTGCCGTGGCGGGACTCAACCAGGGCCTTGACCGCCTTCTCGGCGCTTTGCTGCGCCCCGAAAGCCGCCCACTCGTGGTACCCGGCGCCGGCCGCATTTTCAGCCGCCGCCAGGTCCCGCTCCGCCTGTCTTAGCCAGTCCGCCGCCCGGTTCACAACTCAACCCCGCCTCAGTGTAGCACCCTCAGCCGGGAAGATTCTCCCCCAGCCGGGCCAGCCGGCGCACGGTCTCGGCGATCTCTTGGTCGGTGGTGCGCGGGTTTATGGTGCACAGCCGCAGCACGGTCCGCCCGCGCAGCAGCGTGGACGTCACCACCGCATAGCCATCCGCCAGCATCGCGCCCACCAGGCGCTGGTTGATGGCCTCCGCCTCTTCCGCCGCCAGGTCCGGCGGCGCATAGCGGAACGACACCACCCCCAACTGCGCCGGCGTCACGACTTCGAAGCAGCCGCTCTCGCGCAGCCGCCGCTCGGCCACCTCCGCCAGGCGCAGGCCCCGCGAGATGGCCTCCCGGAAAGCCGCCGCTCCGAATGCCTTCAACGACATCCACAGTTTCAGCGCGCGGAAGTTGCGCGTCAACTGCACGCCGCGGTCGCAGAAGTTGACTTCCTCCTCGGAGCGGTGCACGTCGCGCAGGTACTCGGGCAGAATGCGGAACGTCTCCACGAGCCAGCGCTCCTCGCGCACCAGCGCGCAGCCAATCTCGAAGGGCTGAAACAGCCACTTGTGCGGATCCAGCGACAGCGAATCAACCTCCTCCAGGCCCGCGAGCGCCGCCCGCGCTTCCGGGGCGAGCGCGGCGGACGCGCCGTAGGCTCCGTCCACGTGCAGCCACAGATCCTCGGCGCGGCAGAAGCGCGCCAGATCAGCCAGCGGGTCCACCGCGCCGGTGTTGGTGGTGCCGGCATTGGCCACCACGCAGAAAGGCCTGCGGCCCGCCGCGCGGTCCTCCGCCACCGCCCGCCGCAAGGTCTCCAGATCGAGACGGAAGTCCTCACCGGAGGGGAGCCGAGTGAGTTGCTCGCCTGCCCAGCCCAGCACTCGCAGGGCGCGCTCGACCGACGAGTGCGTCTGGTCGGAGAAGTACACCACCGCGCCGGCCATGCGGTCTTCCAGCCGCACGTGGCGCGCCACGGCCAGGCAGGTCAGATTGGCCATCGACCCGCCGCTCACGAACAGCCCGCCTGCTCCCTCGGGCAGCCCGCAGAACTGCCGCAGCCAGTCCACTACGACCAGCTCCACCTGCGCCATGCCCGAGCCGGAAAACCACGAACCTACAAAGCCGTTGAATCCGCTGGCCAGCGCGTCCGCCATGACCGCGACGAAGTTGCTGGGGCTGGGCACGAAGGCGAAGAAGCGCGGGTGGTCCACGTGCAGAATGCGCGTGAAGACCTGCTCGCGCAGAAAGCGCACCAGGTCCGCCGGGTCAGTTCCCTGCTCCGGCGGCGGCTCGCGCAACAGGGACTCCAACTCGGCGCGCTCGCCCCGGCCTGCCGGAGAGATCTCCCCCATCCTCTCGAAGTGCTCGACCAGCGTGTCCACCACCAGGTAGCCGAGCGCGCGCATCTCGTCGCGGCTCAATTCCAATCGCCCGGGGTCGGTCATCTTAGTAGGCAATTGTATCCCGGTGTACACTGGTCGGGTAGGCAACACGGCACTGGGAGGTGGCAAGTGCAGCGGAGGGATTTCCTGAAGTCGGCTGTGGCTGGGGGGATGGCGTCCAGAGCCGCGGCGGCCCGCCCGATTCCCCGCCGGCGCTATCGCGACGACGTCGCGCTGTCCATCATCGGCTTCGGCGGCATAGTGATCGTGGGCATGGAGCAGAGCGAGGCCGATCGCAGGGTGAAGGCTTCCTTCGACCGCGGCGTGAACTACTTCGACGTCGCCCCCAGCTACTGGGACGGCGAAGCGGAGCTGAAGCTGGGGCTGGCTTTGCGCCCCTTGCGCGACAAGGTCTTCCTGGCCTGCAAAACCCAGAAGCGCGACGCCGCCGGCGCCCGGACGGAGCTTGAGCAGTCGCTCCAGCGCCTGCACACCGATCGCTTCGACCTCTATCAGTTCCACGCCGTCACCAGTATGAAGGACGTCGAGCAGATCCTCGGCCCCGGCGGCGCGGCGGAGACGTTCCTCAAGGCCCGCCAGGAGGGCAAGGTGCGCTACCTGGGCTGCTCGGCGCACTCGGTGGAGGCCGCCCTGGCCATGATGGACCGCTTCGCGCTCGACTCGATTCTGTTCCCCTTCAACTTCGTCTGCTACGGCCAGGGCAACTTCGGACCACAGGTGCTGGCGCGCGCCAAGGAGAAAGGCGTGGCGCGGCTGGCGTTGAAGGCGCTGGCCCACACGCCGTGGCCCAAAGGCACAAATCGCAAGGAGACCGGCCACCCCAAGTGCTGGTACAAGCCCGTGGCTGATCCCGCGCTGGCCCGGCAGGCCCTGCGCTTCACCCTGTCGGAGGACATCACCGCCGCCATCCCGCCGGGTGATGAGAAGATCTACGAGATGGCCCTGGACCTGGCCGCCGGCTTCAAGCCCCTTTCGACTGGCGAGCGCGAGAAGCTGCTGGCCTCGACCGCGAGCCTGGATCCCATCTTCCGCGCGTGAGGGGAGTATGGCCGTCTTTCAGAAGAGCTTTCGGATATCCACCCGAGGCCGCTGCGACGTGCTCGACATCACCTCCCAGGTGGGGCGCATCCTGGCCGAATCCAAGCTGAAGAACGGCATTGTGAACGTCTCCGGCATGGGCTCGACGCTGGCCGTCACCACCATCGAGTATGAGCCTGGGGCCGTCTCCGACCTGGCGCGGGCACTCGAGAAGATCGCGCCCACCAACAGTGACTATGCGCACAACGCCCGCTGGGGCGACGACAACGGCTACGCGCACTTGCGCAGCGCCCTGCTGGGCACGGCCAAGAGCTATCCCCTGCGCAACGGCTCGCTGCACCTGGGCACCTGGCAGCAGATCGTGCTGTGCGACTTCGACGACCACGCGCGCGAGCGCGAAGTCACCGTGACGGTGGTGGGGGAGTAGGGGCTGACGCGGGCGAATCAGGCGACACCAGGGCCGCATCAAACGTCACTTGATGTATACTCAAATCAAATGGCGCATCTGATCGAGGACAGGCTCAAGGCCCTCACCGTGGCCGAGGTGGCCGAGCGGCTCCAGGTCGAGATAAGGACCGTCTACGCGCTGCTGAAGCGCCGGGAGCTGAGGGCCGTCAAGATCGGGAGGGTTTGGCGAGTGCCCCTGGAGGCTCTGGACCGGTACCTCATGGGGCGGAGGCCGGAAGTCGAGTACGACGAGGAGCCGCTCTCGGCTGAAGAACTGGCCGACGTCGAGGCCAGCCTGCAAGCCATGAAGCGCGGCGAGCACGTCACGCTGGAAGCGCTGGAACGAAAGTACGGTCTGTGAGCTTCGAGGTACGGCTCGAGCCTCCCGCCGCGAAGAAACTCGGGACACTCGACCGCGCCACGCGAGAGCGTATCATCCGGCGGCTCCGCGAATTGGGCGTGGACCCGTTCGATCCCCGCATCGCAAAGCCGCTGAAGGGCGCCCGCAAGCTCAGGTCCTCGCGTGTGGGGGGCTGGCGGATCCTTTACGTTCTCCGGGGGGAAGAGCACGCCGTCTACGTGGTATCCGTCAACCCGCGCGGCCGGGCCTACCGTGACCTGTGAGGCGGTTCGCCCCGACGTTCCTTGTCGGACCAGAGCTCGCAAGGTTGAAACCTCAGCCGCGCCGCTGCGTCCAAATGGTCGCCGCCCTCGGAGGCGGCGTCCGGGCAGGGAGGAGGCGTATGTCACGTCTGGCCGCGCGCGTCGGTTTGGCACTAGCCGTTTTCCTCTGGAGTGCGGGCGGTGGGGCCCAGACGTCCCCATCTCAGCGCCGCGCCGAATCGCTCGAAAAGGAACTCGCGATTGGCAAGGACCTCGCGGCGCAGATTGAGCGCCAGTTCCCCATGCTGGACGACCCGGAAGCCGGCGCTTACGTCACGCAGCTCGGGGAGCGCCTGGCTCGCGTCGCCGCGACGGCCGCCCCCGTCACTGTCCAGGTCACCGGCAGCCAGGAACCCTACGGCATCGTCCTGCCCGGCGGCTTTCTCTATCTCAGCGCGGGGCTGATCACAACGATGGAGACCGAAGCGGAACTGGCCGGTGTCATGGCCCACGCGGTGGCCCACATCGCGGCACGTCATTGGATGCGGCGGGCCGCCCGTAGCCAGGGGCCTGACAGTGTCATTTCCATCGTCTTGCTGGGCGGCGTGGGCGGGGTCTGCCTGCGATTGGGGTCCGGTTCCGTTGTGCCGGAGACGCATGGGCGTTTTGCGCGCGCGTTTGAAGACGAAGCCGACTGGATGGCGCTGGAGTACCTTCACCACACGCGGTACGACCCTCGCGGATTGGCCAGCGGTCTTCTGCGGCTCCCAGCCGCCCGCTCGTACGGGACTGCGCCGCCGGCGGGATTCCAGGAGCGGCTGGACGACCTCCTCCGAGGCACGCCGGAATGCGTGGTGAGCAGTTCCGCATTCGATCAGGTGAAGGCCCGGCTGAAGGCGGCGCTACGCCGGCCCGGGGCGCCGCCGTCGCTTCGCCGGCCCTGAGCGCCGCCCGGGAGCTATAATAGGCACGAGGTGGGAACCAACTACCGTCCGCAGCCGCCCTTCCGCGGTGGGGGCACGCCGGCGCCGTCGCGCACGGCGGACCGCTACTTCGAGCTGAAGGGGGAGATTCACCGCAAGCTCATCGGCGTGCTCAACATGGAGCGCGTGTCGTCGATCCCCAAGGAGCGGGTGCGCGCCGAGATCGGCCGCGTGGTCGAGCGCCTGCTCGAGGACGAGCGGGTGCCCATGACCACCGCCGAGCAGAACAAGATCGTCGAGGAAGTGCTCGACGAGGTGCTGGGGCTGGGGCCGCTGGAGCCGCTGCTCAAGGAGCCGTCCATCTCCGACATCCTGGTCAACGGCAGCGGCAAGGTGTACATCGAGCGCAACGGCAAGCTGGCC
This sequence comes from Acidobacteriota bacterium, assembly GCA_016871095.1. Taxonomy (GTDB): domain Bacteria; phylum Acidobacteriota; class Terriglobia; order Bryobacterales; family Bryobacteraceae; genus VFZS01. The sequence goes on along the minus strand of VFZS01000006.1, from coordinate 19,641 downwards.
CTGACCGCGGTGCGCTTCCGCGACAACGCCCACCTGCTGCACATCATCGAGAAGATCGTCTCCCAGGTGGGCCGCCGCATCGACGAGGCGCAACCCATCGTGGACGCGCGCCTGCCCGACGGCTCGCGCGTCAACGCCATCATCCCGCCGCTGGCCCTGGACGGCCCGGCGCTCTCCATCCGCCGCTTCGGCCGGCACGTAATCACCTCCGAGGAGATGCTCGGCAACCACACGCTCACTCAGGGCATGCTTCAGTTTCTGGCTGCCTGCGTCGAGGCCCGGGTCACCGTCCTGATCTCCGGCGGCACCGGCTCGGGCAAGACCACCATGCTCAACGCGCTCTCCCGCTTCATCCCCGAGGAGGAGCGCATCATCACCATCGAGGACACCGCCGAGCTTCAGCTCCAGCAGCGCCACGTGGTGAAGATGGAGACGCGCCCCGCCAGCGTCAACAAGGAGGGCGCCATCAACCAGCGGCAGCTCGTGCGCACCGCGCTGCGCATGCGCCCCGACCGCATCATCGTGGGCGAGTGCCGCGGCCCCGAAGCCCTGGACATGCTACAGGCCATGAACACCGGCGTCGAGGGCTCCATGAGCACGGTCCACGCCAACAGCCCCCGCGACGCCTTCTCGCGGCTGGAAGCCATGGTGCTGATGGCCGACCTGGAGATGCCCAGCCGGGTCGTCATCCAGCAGCTCGCCAGCGCCATCAAGGTGGTGGTGCAGCTCTCCCGCCTTCAGGACGGCTCGCGCAAGATCCTCAGCATCGCCGAGGTGACCGGGGTCAAGGACGAGCGCATCCAGATGCAGGAGATCTTCACCTTTGACCGCGTGGGCGTCACCGACGCGGGCAAGGTGCAGGGCCGCTTCCACGGCGCCGGCGTCGCGCCGCGGGTGCTGGACCGCCTGCGCGTGGCCGGCATCAAGCTGCCCCCCGCGGTCTTCGAAGACACCCTGGCGGTGAACCTGTAGCCGTAGGGTAGGCTTCCAGCCTGCCTGGCCGCGCTACAACAAGGGCAGCCGTGAAGACCATCCAACTTATGGGCGACGTGGACGAGCAGCACCGGCTCCACGCCTGCGTCCCTGAGGAGCTTCCCGCCGGGCCGGTGCGCGTGATCGTGCTGGTCCCGGACGAGGACGAAGCCGGCGCCGCCTGGGCGCAAGGCATCGCCGGCGAGTGGGCGGAAGAACTCCCCGATCCGCGCCAGGACCTCTACACCCTGGCGGTGAACCTGTAGGGGCGGACTCGCTCCTGCTGCCTGGGCAAGGACAGGCCGGGAGCCCTATTCTACTGCACACCACACGTCGCGCGGCGGGGCGAACCGCCGGCCCCGCCCGTCCGCCACCCCGCTATACTTGTAGGTTCGCCTTGACTGGTTTCGACACACCGCTGGTTCGGAACGTAACCGGGTGGCTGGCACTGGCAGCCGTGGCTGTGGGTGTCGTCCAGATCGTCAGACCTTTCCTGGTTTCGCTGGCGTGGGCTGCCGTGCTCTCGGTCTTCTTCTACCCGTTGTGGCAGCGTGTCAGCCGCCATGTCCGCCAGCGCAATCTGGCCGCCCTGGCCACGGTGGTGCTGGTCACGCTCCTGCTCGTGGCGCCCGTCGTTGCGCTCACGCCGACATTGATCGGCCAGAGTATTGCCTTCCTGGGCTCCCTCACGGACGGCGATTACCTCTTGCGGATGCGAGCGTTCCTGGAGCGGTTTTGGGCGCAATCGCCCATCCCGCTGGGCGACATCCAGGAGGTGATCGATGACCTCGCGCGAAGGTCCCGGACCGCTATAGCGGAGCAGTCGGCGCGCCTGGCAGGCAACTTGCTAGGGTCGATCTTCGACCTGGTGGTGATGCTCCTGGCGATGTTCTACCTTCTGCGTGACGGGGAACGCGTGGTCGAGCTGTTGCGGGACGTTTTTCCGTGGAGTTCGGAACGCCACGACCTGATGATCCGGGAGACCACGGAGCTAGTAAAGGTGACCATTTCCAGCAGCTTCGTCACGGCGGCGGTGCAGGGGACGCTGGGCGGGCTCCTTTTCTGGGCCCTTGGCATCAAGTCCCCGCTGTTCTGGGGCGCGCTTATGGCGCTCATGGCGTTCCTTCCGGTGGTGGGACCGTGGCTGGTGTGGGGTCCGGCCGCCATAAAACTCCTGATCACGGGCGACACAGCGCGCGGCCTGGCCTTGGTCCTGCTCGGACTGGTCGTTGTCAGCGGCGTTGACAACGTCCTCCGTCCCGCTCTGATCGCGGGCCGGTCGCAACTGAACGGATTGCTGGTGCTGATCAGCGTGATGGGAGGGATCAAGGCTATGGGCTTCCTGGGGGTGGTGCTCGGGCCCTTGCTCGTCGCGACTGCTGTCGGGCTGCTGAGAGGCTACCACGAGAGCGTTGCGGGGGAACGGAGCGCCGGGAAGCCCTCCGGCGAAGCCTGAATCCAGGACCGCCTATCGCCCCCGCACGTCCCGCAGCACGGCGCTCCAGCCGGGCAGGCCGCGCGCGGCGGACCACTCATCCGCTTCCAGGCTGAAGGCCACGTCCACCCGCGCACCCGCCTCCAGCTCCGGCAGGCGCTCGGCGAAGTCGAACGCCTTCACCATCAGCGTTCCTCCGTGCTGCCGCAGGTTCACCCGCAGGTGCCGCTCCTTGAACACCACCGGCGCTCCCGCCACCTCCGCGCCGCGCAGGGCGAACACCGGCACGGGGTTGCCGAAGCCGAACGGCGCCATCGAGAAGACCTCGTCGATGAACCGTTCAGTGAGTTCCTCCAGCGATAGCTCTGTGTCAACGGCCAGCCGCGGCGCCAGGTCCTCGGGGGCCAGCCGCGCGGCGGCGTAGGCGGTCAGCCGCTCGCGGAACTCCCCGACCCGCTCCAGGGGCAGGCTCGCCCCGGCCGCCTGCCGGTGCCCCCCGAAGCGCGTGAACAACTCCCCCATGGATTCCAGCGCGGCCAGCAGGTCGAAGGCCGCGATGCTGCGCCCCGATCCCTGCGCCAGACCCGCGCCCGCGTCCTCGCTGAGCACGAACACCGGACGGTGGAACCGCTCGACCAGCCGCGTCGCCACGATGCCCACCACCCCGCGGTGCCAGCCGGGACCCGCGAACACCAGCACCGCCTGCCGGTCGGTCACCGGCGCGCGCAGGCATTCCTCAAGAATGACCCGCACAATCTCGCTCTGGGTCTGCCGCCGCTCGGCGTTGAGGGCGTGCAGCTCGCCGGCGATGCGCCGCGCCTCAGCCACGTCCTCGGTCACCAGCAGCCGGATGACACGGCTCGCGTCGTCCATGCGCCCGGCGGCGTTCAACCGCGGCGCGATGCGGAAGGCCACCTGCCCGGCGGTGGGGACGTCGCCGTCGGCGATGCCGGCCACCTCCAGCAGCGCCCGCAGGCCGGGACTGCGCACCACGCGCAGCTCGGCCAACCCCTGCTTCACCAGCACCCGGTTCTCGCCGGTCAGCGGCACCACGTCCGCCACCGTCCCGATAGCCACCAGCTTCAGGAACGACCGCGTCATGCGCCGCAGCCGCTCCGCCGGCCAGCCCAGGCCCCCCAGCAGCGCCTGCACCAGCTTGAAGGCCACACCCACCCCGCACAGGTTCTTCTCCGGATAGCCGCAGCCCGGCTGCTTGGGATTCAGCACCGCCACCGCCGGCGGCAGGTCCTGGTCCGGCACGTGGTGATCGGTGACGATGACATCGATGCCCAGCTCCCCGGCGCGGCGCACCACCTCGGCCGCGCGGATGCCGGTGTCCACGCTCACCACCAGCGTGACGCCTTGCGCGGCGGCGCGCTCCACCACGTCCGTCTGCATCCCGTAGCCGTCTTTGAGCCGGTGCGGGATGTGGAACCCGGCCTGCCCTCCGGCCAGCTCGAGAGCGGTTTTCAGGATGACCACCGCGGTTGTGCCGTCCACGTCGTAGTCGCCGTAGAGCAGGATCTTCTCGCGCGCGGCGATGGCGCGGCGCAGCCGCTCCACGGCGCGATCCATACCCGACATCAGTGCGGGATCGTGCAGGTCCTCGAGCGCCGGATGGAGAAAGCGCCGCGCGGCCTCCGGATCGTCGTAGCCGCGGCCCACCAGCACCCGCGCCGCGGCCGGGGACACCTCCAGCGCCTCGGCTAGCCTGGCGGCAAGCTTGGGATCTGCTTGCGGGATCAGCCAGCGCGCGGCGGTCACGGGTGAGCGGCGTCAGTTGCTGGAGTAGTACCCGCCCACCGCCTCATCCTCGTCCGGCTCCTCCTCCAGGGCCGCCGCGATCTCACCCACCAGGTCCAGGTAGTCGCCGTACCATTCCGCGCCCAGGTGGTACATGTACACCCGGCCCTGGTAGTCGAAGGACAACTCCAGCAGGCAGGTGAAGCCCTCGTAAGGGGCAAAGTCGCGCAGGCGCCGCTCCAGGGCGCGCCGCTCCTCGGCCGGGAAATCGGCGTCCCCCAGCCGCTCGGCGGTCTCCTCCAGCAGGTCCTGATCGAAGATCCGCTCGTGGTAGACCATGAGCTTCACCCCGGCCTGCTTGGCCGCGTCCACGAAACCGCGGTAGTCCGGATTCCGGCCGCTGTCCCAGGCCACGAACGAATCCGTGTCCGCCATTCGCGAGAACCCGTGGAAAACTACGAAGCCCTCGCTCCCCAGGTGAGTGAGGATCTCCTGCTTGAGGGTGTCCAGGTTGATGTTCATTTGCGCTCGGCCACCACCAGCACTTCCTGGCGCTCGGCCAGTTCCCGCGCCGCCGGAGTCACGATGGTCTTCGGCCCGATGTAGATCTTGCGCCCCTTCTCGAGGGCCGCCCGCACGTCGGCTTCGCACACGAAATCGGTGATGGTGATTTGCGGTTTGGGCGGCTCAACGGGCTGCGCCGGGGGGACTGGAGCCGCCGCGGGACGGGTTTCCAGCGCGCAAGTGGAGCAGTCGGGGGGCTTGGGTGCGCGCCGCGCGGCCAGGAACCGGTCCACCACCTCGGCCGCCGCGCCGGCCGCCGGAGCGGGCCGCGCCGGAACCGCCGCCACGCTGACGCCCCGCTCGGCCAGGTACTTCTCGACCGCCGCCGCGATAGCCGCGCGGTCCACCACCGCTCCGGCGCTCACCGGAGCGGCCTCGCCCAGCGGTGGAACCTGTAACACGTCCTCGGCCTTGCGGACGCCGTAAGCGATGCGCTTGATGTTGATCAGGTGCTTGGGGCCGATGTTGTCGCCCGTCACGTTGCCCGCCATGGCGCCGCAGCCCAGCGTCATCGAGGGCGGCAGGTTGGTGGTCACACCGGTAGACCCTTGAGGCGCCGCGGTGTTCACCAGCACCCGCATGGCCGGCATGCGCAGGCCGAACTCGCGGATACGGGCCTCGTCCTTCGAGCAGATCACGCAGGTGTGCCCGTACCCGCCGAACCGCAACACCGCCTCGCAGGTGTCCATGGCCGCCGGGAAGTCCCTCACAAAGTACAGTGCCAGCACCGGCGAGAGTTTCTCCACCGAGAGCGGATGCTGCTTGCCGACCCCCTCCACCTCGGCCACCAGGATGGAGGTGTCCGGCGGGATGGCGAATCCGGCCATCTCCGCCAGCCGGGTGGGCGACTGCCCCACGCACTCGGGGTTGATGCGGTAGTTCTCCTTGAGCAACAGCCCGGCCAGCGCCTGCTTCTGCCCTTCGTCGCACAGGAACGCCTTCTGCTTCTTGAGCTCGACCAGCACCTGCTGCTTGAGGCTCGCCTCGCACACCAGCGCCTGCTCGCTGGTGCACACCGTGCCGTAGTCGAAGGCTTTGCCGACCACCACCTGCTCGACGGCCGCGGGCAGATCGGCGCTGGTGTCCAGCAGCACCGGGGTGTTGCCCGGCCCCACGCCGAAGGCCGGCTTGCCGCTCGAGTACGCCGCCCGCACCATGCCCTGTCCGCCCGTGGCCAGGATCACCGCCGTGCGCTCGTGCCGCATCAGCGCCTGGATGGCCTCCGTGGTGGGATGCTCCAGCCACTGGATGATCCCTTCCGGCGCGCCCGCCTCCCTCGCCGCGCGGTACATCAGGTCCGCCGTCTCGGCGGTGCACCGTATGGCGCGCGGGTGCGGGCTCAGCACCACCGCGTTGCCCGCTTTGAGCGAAATGATGCTCTTGAAGATCACCGTCGAGGTGGGGTTGGTGGTGGGCACCAGCGCCGCCACCACGCCCATGGGCACCGCGATCTCGACGATCTTCTTCTCGGGGAGCTCCCGCAGCACCCCCACCGTCTTCATCCCGCGGATGTGGCGCGCCAGCAGGTCCGAGGTCAGCAGGTTCTTGCCGACCTTGTCCTTGACGTTGCCGTACCTGGTTTCCTCGACCGCCATGCGGGCCAGCCGCTCGGCGTGCGCCTTCCCGGCCGCGGCCATGGCTTCCACCACCGCGTCCACCTGCTCCTGGGTGAAGTGGCGGTACTTCTCGAAGGCCGCCCAGGCCAGCTCCACCTTGTGGCGGGCCTCCTGGACGGACACCAGATCGCGATCTCGCAGCATGGCTCGATCCTAGCCGCGCGCCGGGCCCCGGCTAGCCGTGCGATTTATCGCCCTTCTTGGGTTGGGGCAGGACCTTCTCGACTTCTTCGTGCGGCCGCGGGATCACATGCACCGAAACCAGCTCCCCGACCCTCCGGGCGGCCGCGGCGCCCGCGTCCGTGGCGGCCTTCACCGCCCCGACGTCGCCCCGCACCATCACGGTCACGTACCCGGCCCCCACGTACTCCTTGCCGATCAGAATCACGTTGGCGGCCTTGACCATGGCGTCGGCGGCTTCCACCGCTCCCACCAGGCCCTTGGTCTCGATCAACCCCAGCGCTTCCATAGACATTCCTTTGTCCTCGCTCCGTGCGACCCTTCACACTAGCATAGTCGGCATTCCGGCACAATCGCTCGGGGAATGGGCCCACGCTGGGCGTCTGATGGCGGGCCGCTCTTGGGCCACAGCACAAGATCGAGCCAGAGCCGACTCCAAAGCTGCGCGATCCCGCAGTCCGGGCGAGCCGCCGAATCGCGCGAGCAAGCGCGCATGCGCCGCCATGACCTCCTCAATGCTCGGATAGTAGGTCACTGAGCGAGACGGCGCAGAAGCTCCGGATGCTCGTCCATGAACTCATTGACGGCCACGAGGAAGGGGCTGTCCGGAGGGCCTGTCCTCCGCTTCAGGAAATCGATGAATTCCCGGACCGCAGCCTGCTCCTCTGGCGTCAGAGCGTTCACGACTTCGGCCAGGGCCTGAGGTGGCATGTGTTGCTCCGCACTTGAAGTATACCCCGACCGCCGGCGGGCGCGTTCGAACAGGCCGCCCCAGGCGGTGGCCTGGATGTGCCCGGCGATGGGCCGGAACAGGAACTGCTTGTGGTTCGAGCGCGTCTCCTCACCGAAGACCTCGCGGCACTTGGCTTTCGCCCCGCGTCTTCGAGGGCTGGGTCGCGGCGGGGCATGAGCGGTCGCTCGTGGGACCACCCACAGCCATCTCCGCTGCGCGGTCATCGCGCTGTCTGGCAGGTCTCGTTAACCATATACGCCGACGATGTGGAACATGTCCGACTTGGGGTGGATCAATCGTGCGCAGAGACCGTGAGAAACGGCCTCGGGCAATGTGGAAGAGGCGCGCGGTTGGCAGCCCAAGGGAGACGGCAGAACTTCGAGAAGACAATTGGCTCCTTAGCCAGGACTCAAGTCCTCAACCCTTCGGTGAACAGCCCCATGCCGTCGCGCTGTCGCATGCCATCGCTCATCGCTCCGGCCGCTGAAGCATAATCGACCGGAACACTGTACTACACTCGCTGAGTTTCTTTGCGCGCCGCGAAGATTCTGGAGCCTTTGGTGGGGCGAGCGTCCACGCTTGCGAGCCGGCATCCTTGCCGGCTTACCTGCCGCGGGCTCCGGGCGCGGCCCAAAGCTGGTTGGAAAACCAGCTCGCAAACCTGGAGGTTCGCCCCACGGAACCGCCAGCAGGGCTTTGGTTGCGGCTATGCCGCGCTGTGGAATCTTCCGCCGCATCTGCGCCCGTGGCGGGGCCCCGGCAGGCCTCCGAGACGGCCGGGTTGGTTTGCGTTTGCGCCGCCGGGTTCGCTTTCTCGGTGAGCTACACGAACCATGCGCCGGTCGTACCGGCCCTGATTGCTCAGTTCCAATTCAGTCAGGCCATGGCCGGGCTGCTCACCACCGGCATCTTTCTCACTCACGCGACCATGCAGATTCCCGGCGGCCATCTCGCCGATCGCTTCGGATCGCCGCGCGTGCTGGCCGGCGCGCTGACCATCGTCGCCCTGGCGAATTTCGGCATCGGCTTCGCCTCCGCCTGCGCGCATCTGCTGTGGTGGAAGATCTTCGCCGGCCTCGGGACCGGCGTCTGCTTCGTCTCCGGGGCGCGGTATATCACGGGGCTGTTCGCCGGACCGCGGACGCACCTCGCACAGGGACTCTACGGCGGCTCGGTCCTGCTGGGATCGGGTTTCGTGATCTTCGCGGCGCCCGCGTCCGTGGCGGCCTTCACCGCGCCCACGTCGCCCCGCACCATCACCGTCACGTAGCCCGCTCCCACGTACTCCTTTCCCACCAGGATCACGTTGGCGGCCTTGACCATGGCGTCCGCGGCTTCCACCGCACCCACCAGGCCCTTGGTCTCGATCAACTCCAATGCTTCCATAGACATTCCTTTGTCCTCGCTCCGTGCGACCCTCCACACTGGCATAGTCGTCACTCCGGCACAATCGCTGTGGGGGTGGCCCCGGGGGCGCCCGACCGCGGGCCGCTCTCCCGTGTGTCCGGCTCGGACACCCAGAGCACGCGGCACGAAAAAAGACAGCCCAGGGGCTTGAAAGCAGGCCACCGGGTCTGTACAATGTGCTAAACTGGCGAAGCCTCAAAGAGTGCCACATTGGACCGTGCGTCGGCAGTGTAGGTGTCGGCCTTGCAGGTTTGACCGAGACCGAGATGGGGCATAGAGAGGCCGTGGCTGGGCTCTTGGCTGTGCGCGCTGCGCACGCCCCGCGGCAGACTCCGAATCCGTGCTTACTCGAAGGAGGTGGGCACATGTTAAAGCTGATCGTCGCAGTCATTATGGTGACTGGAACCGTCGCCAGCGCGGCAGCGGTGGACTTCACCTGCGATCCCACCGAGGTGGCGGTTTACGCGAATCGGATTCACGTGAAATGCGCGCAGTCGCACAAGGATGGCGCCGCCGTCATTTGGTATTGGGCCGTCCCCGTTACGGACGCCCAGTGGGCCAACCGGTTCCTTTCGACCTCGACCACGGCGCTGGTTTCGGGGCGCAAACTCGTGCTCCAGTTCACAGCGGGCGACACGAGCGGCACGAGCTTTGGTTGCCTGGCAAAGGACTGCCGGAAGGCGCTGGTACTCACCATTCGATAGCGCCATTCGCGCCTTGAAAGGAGAACGCCGTGCCTGTATCTGCTTACCTGCCAGCGCTGGTTCTGCTGGTTTGGCCCGCCGGAGCTGTGTCACCAAGTTTTTCCCCGCTGTTCCAGGGCGGTCCGGGCGAGGGTACGCCGTGGCCTAAGTCGTCGCTCGGCATCACCACAATTCCGGTCTGCTTTCGCGCACCCGGCACCACCGGCGCGACCCAGCAGGGGAATCCGTATACCGTCAACTACACCCAGCCAGAATGGCTGGCAAAACGGGAGTTCGTGAAAAACGCCCTTCTGAATTCCTGGCAGAAGTGGACGCGCATCGTCTTCGCCGGCTGGGGGTCCTGTTCCGGTTCCCTCAACGGATGGCTCTACATCGACCTGATCAAGCACGACTGCGGAGGATGCGGGGATAGCATCCCACGCGGTTACCACTCCACCGGCGTCCGCGTCTGGTTGATGATGGAGAATCCCGACGACAGGCTTCTTCGCACCATCGTAATCCATGAAATCGGTCATGCCCTGGGCTTCCATCACGAAATGGACCGGCCTGACGCGAAACGTTCCGATGGCAGTTTCATCTGCACCGATGGTCCAGTCGAGTACCCTCAAGGGACCTATCTGACTGGTTATTATGACGACGTCTCGGTGATGAACTACTGCGCTCCCCGCAACCGGAACGGGTTGTCGTTCGGAGATATTGAAGGAGCCCAGAGGTTATACGGCACCAGTTCAGCCGGCCGTTGGATGAAGGCGCAGCCCGCGCTGTCCCTGGTGGGGATGTGATACACGCCCTGGAAAACGAGCCATGAAAGCCCTTCCATCTTTCTTTCTCGTCTGTACGTTCGGGGTCGCTCTGGTTGCGGTCCCGACCCTGTCTGCCGTCGATTACAATTGCGTTCCCCTGGAGGTCGCCCTGCTGGAGAACCGGGCCCACGTGCTCTGCGCCGAGCCCGCCCCGAAGACCCGCGGCAGCTTCCCGGTGGACACCGGACATGCCATCCGTTACTTCGCGGTTCCATACACCGACACGCAGTGGGCTGAGCGGTTTATCCGGCTTTCCAACATCGCCATCACCTCTGGACTCGTCATCCGCTTCAGCTTTACCTCCGGCGATTACAGTGGAGAGTCGTTCGGCTGCGTTCGCGATAATTGCCGCAAACCGTGGGCCTTTGCGCTGCTGCGAACCGCGGTGGTCCCATAGAATTCCGCCGCATGAGAGTAACGGGGGCGGTCCAGGCTGATCGGTGCGTCTCGGCGGGAACCGGGAGGCTCCTGATCGGCGAAAAGGGGGACTGCGATGGCTACCGCGCAACAACACGCTGAACTATACGGCGAGCTTCGGGCGGCGCTATTGGCGCGTCATTTCGCGTACGGCCGGTATTTCCGTGCGAATCACCTCTCGTTGTGGAACGAGTTGGGTGTGCTTCGGAGGACCCCCGCTACCGACGCCGACATCGATGACCTCGAGGTCGAGTGTGGCGCGGCCGAGATCAGACGGCCCGCCAGGTACGCCAGCGCCCAGGATCCGGCGGCGGAAGTTGCCAGCTCGCCCATTGAGCGGTGGCGAGTGTGTAATCACGGACGTGAGAACCCTCTCATGTTCGGCAGCCACTTGCTGGTTGCCCTTGCCATTGAGCACGCTCTGAACCTGACGGATCCGCTGATTATCCTCCGCCGGGCCGTCGAGACCATCGGATCCCTTTACATGTTCTCCGGCAATCACATGGACGGCTACATCCTGCGGTGGGACCCGGTAACTTCGGACAAGTGGGCCACCGCGGAGGTGAATGGCCGGCCGGACCCGCTTTATTGCTGCGAGTTCCTGCTGGGGGGAAACGGTGAGTACCTCTACTGCACACCTTTCAATCACCCAAGTTATGTGGCGTTCGATCCGGCGGACCCCGACAACGATAACCAAACCGCCCGGAGACGCAGCGTGGAGGACCATCGATTCTGGGAACCTTCGATGGATGAAATCATCGGGCTGGTATTGTCCTGCATTGCCGTGTACGAACTGGTCGGCGACACCAGCCTGCGGGATGAGATCCGCCGTCAGGTGACCAATCTCGGCGACTACCTGGCCGAGCACGGCTACCTGCTCGTCCGTCCGTGCGGGGGTTTCACTGCCCGAGGGGCCTCGGGCGTGCTCCCCGTAGTGGAGTTCCCCTTCGGCCACGTCTTTGACCGGATCACGGGCAACCGGTTTCCGTCCCGGTGCAGTTTCGAACAAGCCGCCGAGAGAGCCGGCGTGTGGCCCAGCCTGGAACGCGGCGTCACGCTGTGGAGCGTGGGCGGGGCCGTGGTAGGAGCGGCGCTGGGCGCCGTGCTTGGTTCCCTCGCTGGCTCCCTCACGAACATCACCGTTCTGGCCAACCTGGGGAGCCTCGCCGGGGCGGCTCTGGGCGCCGGGGCAGGATGGGTTACCGGGCGGACCGCCGGCATTTTTGTACACCGCGATTGCTTTGATGTCTCAAACGATGATGCCCGGCGCGAGTTTGCGCCGGCGTACTTCCTGAAAGTCCTGCCGCCCCGCCAGCGGTTTGAGTGGTGGATGACGGTGTTGGGCCTGGGCGGAGGACTGGAGTGGTTCCCTATTGTGGGTGGGTACGCCCGTGGTTTCCCGGCGGCCCTCGGCCTCGCCGCTTTCTTTGTACCCGGCAGCACCGTGGTCAGGGACGCGGTGCTCGCCCAGCGCGCGAACGCGCAGCGAGACCCGGCCGGCGAGTTGGGGAACATGGCTTTTTCCAAAGCCGTGGCGGTAGTGCTGGGCGCTCGAAACGAGGAGCAGGAGCTAAGGGACTGGCTGGATCGGTCATATGACTGGTTCACGTCGGCTCGCGTGGGGCGGGATCTGGCGCTTGAGAACGTGGGCTCGCTCGCTCGTGAGGACATTAGGAACGGCAGCGGGGGAGAGCGAGGAAACGATCCGCCGGACGCCCTGGAGTATCTCGTTTGTTTGGCCTTGAGTTGGTGGCACGTGTCGCGGCAGAAGGCCGGCCTGGCGGCCGGTCCGGTCACTCTATTCGAGGCTCCATCGACCACCACAGCCTCGACCTGGCCAGCACCGCTGGTCCCCGCGGGCGTCTTTTCAGCCGGCGTAGTGCCGGCGCTTGGCTCGCCACAGGGAACGGGCATCAGCACCCACGGACCGCGCCCTCCTCGCAATGTTCCCGCATTCCCGCCGGACGGTCAGCCCGGGGCCGAGGAATCAAAGAAGCCTCCGGATCCCGAGCCGAAATTGCCGCCGGTTACGACCGTCAACCACTGGATGTTCGCCGTTCAAGAGCGCGACTCAATCGTCGATCCGAACATCACCGTGCACCGCTTCGATCGCGTTCAGATCAGGGCGTGGGGTTCCATTTGGGCGGGCGTGTGGTTAACCGGCGGCAACGGCCCTGGCGGCTGGAACAACCTGGACAACAACCCGAAGTTCCCGAAGCCAGGGGGCCATCCCTACGCATTGCTGTACGCAGTTGTGGGGCCCGGACTCGCTCCCACGAAACACGATTGGAGGTATATGGGCCGGGAGAGTGGAGGAGTGGTTACCTGCGGCTTCCTGTGGACGGGCTCCGACGCGCGACTACTTTTTAGAACCAACGATGACACGCCCGGAAACGGCAACGGTCAGTTCGCTTGTGAGGTGACGGTGCAGCGGGCCTAAGGAAGCGGTTCGACCCCGGCCCCCCCGGCCTCGGTCAAGGCCCCGTGGTACGATCAAGGGCATGAAGCGCCGCAGCTTGCTGAAGACCTCGTTCCTGGCCGCCGGCGCGGCACTGCCTCTGCGCGCCGCCCCAGCCCGCTTCCGCATCTCGCTGGCCCAGTGGTCCATCCACAAGGCGATCCAGTCGCGCATGATCACCAACCTGGATTTCCCCCGCATCGCCCGGGAGCAGTTCGGCATCGAGGGCCTGGAGTTCGTCAACGGCCTCTGGGAAGCGCCCACCCAGGACTACCTGCGCCGCCTCAAGGCCAGCATGCAGAAGACCGGCACGACGGGAGTGCTGCTGATGGTGGACGGCGAGGGCATGATGGGCCACTCCGACCGCGCCACCCGCATGAAGGCCGCCGACAACCACCACAAGTGGGTGGACATCGCCGCCGAGCTGGGCTGCCACTCCATCCGCACCAACATGTACCCCGACAGACAGCCCGCCACTCCCGCCGAAATCAGCGAGTTCGTTAAGCGCTGCTCGGAGAGTTTTGCGGCCCTCTGCGGATACGCACAGCCCCGCAAGATCAGCGTCATCATCGAGAATCACGGCGGCATCTCCTCTAACCCCGACGTGGTGGTGCAGCTCATGAAGGCGGTCAGCCTGCCCAACTTCGGCACCCTGCCCGATTTCGGCAATTTCCCCAAGGAACTCGATCGCTACGAGGCCGTGGGCAAGCTCATGCCATATGCCAAGGGCGTCAGCTTCAAGTGCTACGATTTCTCCCCCGACGGGCGCGAGACCACCCTCGACCTGGGCCGCATGATGAAGGTGGTCGCGGACACCGGCTACCGCGAGTGGGTCGGGATCGAGTACGAGGGCAGCCGGCTGACCGAGTTCGAAGGCATCCAGGCCGCCAAGCGCGCCCTGGAGCGACTGCTGTAGCGTGATTCGATCAGTACCCTGCCAGCCACGCAGGTAGCGTCACGAGACCTCCCGCAGAAAGTTGCGGGTTCGGCTTTGCCCGTCTCCCTGCTGGCCAATTCGTGTAGCGGTGCTTTGGCGGGCCCGTAGGTGAGTGGTCCGGCTGGCAGGCGGCGTAAGATGAAGGCAGGCCATGCTGTTACTTGGATTGCTGCTAGCGGTGGGTATCGCCGACTGGGTTCCGGCGCGGTGGGTGTCCCCGGACCCGCAGTCGCTGGAGCTGCTGGACGGGACGCCGGTGAACTGCCTGCTGGCGGAGCCGGCGGTATGGTCCGCCGCATGGGGCGCACACGCATCCGCGCGCGGCCTCATTGCGCTGGGGGTGGTGCGCCCGGGCGGGGAGCCGGTCGAAGCCGCGCGCCGGGCCATCCAGGCGGGTTTGAGCGGCGTGGTGCTGGAGGGCGCCTTCGAGCCGGCGGTGGCGGAGGCCGTCCGAAAGGCCCTGGGCGCGCAGAAGCACCTCATCGAGCTGCCGCCGCGCCGCCTGATGCGGCTGGATGGCGACATCCCCCTGGTAGGCACGTGTCAGGGGTTGTGGCCGGGCATACAGGTCCAAGCGGGCGGGTCGGCGAAAGCCCAGCCCACCGGCGGTCCCTGGATCGACACGAACTCCGGTTTCCTGCGTTTCCTCAAGTCCGCCACCGAGGCGCCCATCTGGGTGGCGCACCTGCCCCCGGAGAAGACCGTGCTGCCGGTGGAACGGTACCTGAACGCCATCTCGGACGCCGAGATGCTGGGCGCGCGGTGGGTGCTGGCCCTGGATGACGACTTCCACCGCCGGCTACTGGCGAGGGAGGCGCGCGCGCTGGCCGATTGGAAACGGATGGTGGCGCATCTGCGCTTCTACGAGGACCACCGCGAATGGCGCGCGCTGAAGCCGTACAGCCGGCTGGCGCTGGTGGAGGATGTTTCCGGGACCGGCCTGCTGTCGCGGGGCCTGTTGGACATGTTTGTCGGCCGGAACATCCCGGTGCGCCCGGTGCCGGTGGGCCGGCTGGACAAGGCCGCGCTGCGAGGCGCGCGCCTGGCTGTGGCCGTGGCCCCCTCCACGCTCAGCGATGCGCAGAAAGAGGCGCTCAAGGACGTGGCCCGCGCCGGGGGCACGCTGCTCAACGGCCCCCCGGGATGGGAGTTCTCTCCGCCCCGGGGCGACCAGATCACGCTGCCTAACGACGAGCTGGAGCGGATCACCGACGTCTGGCAGGGCATCAACGCGGTGGTGGGGCGCGGCAACTTCGGAGTCCGGCTATTCAACGTCTCCGGCATCCTCTCCAGCCTGCTGGGCGACCCCGAGGGCGGGCAGGTGGTGCTGCACCTGGTGAACTTCACCAACTACCCCATCGAGTCGGTCACCGTGCACCTGACGGACAAGTACCGGCGCGCCCGGCTGTACGCGCCCGGGCGGGCGCCGGCGGACCTGGAGCTTTATCCCATAGACGGGGGCATGGGCGTGGACCTGGACCGGGTTGGTGTTTGCGCCGTGCTGGTTATAAGCTGAAGGCATGACCCGGAGGGAGCTGCTGGCCCTGGTGGGGGCGGCGTCAGCGTGGGACCGGCCTCTGGCCGGCCGCGAGACCCCCACGGCCCCGGTGGCGATAGTCCGGTCCCGTTCCTATGAAGAGGATCTCGGCGCGTTGTTGGCTACGCCGCTGGACCAACTCGGCGGGGTGGGCCGGCTGGTCAAGGGGAAGACCGTCACCATCAAGCTCAATCTGACCGGCAGCCCCGGACTGCGCCTGGAGGGCCGCCCGCCGGGGGTGACGCACTACACGCACCCCAGAGTGGCGGGCACGCTGGCGCACCTGCTGGGCCGGGCGGGCGCGCGGCGCATCCGCTTCGTCGAGAGCTGCTGGGGCACGGGCGGGCCGCTCGAGGAGTACCTGCTCGATTCGGGCTGGAACGTGCGCGCACTGGCTACTGCGGCGTCCAACGTCGAGTTTGAGAACACCAACAGCCGGGGCCGCTGGAAGGGCTACGCCCGCCTGAAAGTGCCCGGAGGCGGGCGGATCTACCCGGCTTACGATCTCAACCGCGCCTACGAGGACACCGACGTCTTCGTCAGCCTGGCCAAGCTGAAGGAGCACGGCACCTGCGGGGTGACGCTGTCGCTGAAGAACGTCTTCGGCAACACGCCGGCCTCTATCTACGGAGACGACGCGGGGCGCGAGGAACCCAACGAGAGCCCGACCAAGGGGCGGCTGCTAGTGTTCCACGAGGGAAAGCGCCAGCCCTCCGCCAGCGCGCCGCGGGAGCTGGACCAGGGCTCCAGCCGCGATCCCGGCTACCGCGTGCCGCACATCGTGGCGGAGTTGGCCGCGGCGCGGCCCATCCACCTGGCCATCATCGACGGCATCCAGACCGTGGCCGGCGGCGAGGGTCCGTGGATGCGGGGGCTACGGCTGGTCGAGCCGGGACTGCTCATCGCCGGAACCAACCCGGTGACCACGGACGCGGTGGCCACGGCGGCCATGGGTTTCGATCCCGGCGCAACGCGCGGCCAGACGCCCTTCGGCCAGTGCGAGAACACCCTGCGGCTGGCCGAGGCACTGGGGCTGGGCACGACCGACCTCCGGCGGGTCGAAGTGCGGGGCCTGCCGCTGGACAAGGCCGTCTTTCGGTTCGCCGCCTGAGAAACCGGGCATTCCGAGAGAATCCTTGAGATAATGTAGAGTCCCGCCGGGCGCGGGGTGATCCGATGCAGATCTCGAATGTGCCATTCGCATCGTCGGCGCCGAAGCTCACCGTCACCGCGGTCATCGACATCCTGGTGGTGGCGTTTCTGCTCTACCAGCTCATTCAGGCGGTGCGCCGCACGCGGGCCGCGCACGTGCTGGCAGGCATCGGCGTGCTCCTGGCGGTGTACTGGCTTTCGACCTGGGCCGGGTTGGAGCTACTCCGCTCGGGCTTGGCCACGGTGGTCCCCTACACGGCCATCGCCCTGATCGTGCTGTTCCAGTCGGAGATCCGCCGGACGCTGGCCCGCATCGGACGGCGCCGTTGGCTGGGGCTGGGAGGGGAGTTGCAGCAGCGGGAGTCCCTGGATGACGTGCTGCTGGCGCTGGGGCGGCTCTCGCAGGACCGGGTGGGCGCCTTGATCGTGCTGGAGCGCAACACCGGGCTGCGGACCTTCATTGAGAGCGGGGTGGCGATGGACGCCCGCATCTCCCGGGATCTGCTGCTGAGCATCTTTCAGCCCGGCTCCGCATTGCACGACGGCGCGGTGATCATCCAGGGTGACCAGATTCGCGCGGCGGCCTGTTTCTTGCCCCTAAGCATGAACCCGGCGCTGGCGCGCAAGTTGGGCACGCGGCACCGCGCCGCCATCGGCATCACCGAGGAGGCCGATTGCATCGCCCTGGTGGCATCCGAGGAGACCGGGCGCATCTCGGTTGCCGCCGCCGGTGATATCGAGATGGACGTCACGCTGGCCCGCGTCGATGAGCGGCTGAGTCGTCACTTCGGACGCAAGCGGGGGCGCGACCGCGCTGTGGCCCTGGCGGCGGCCGGTTCGCCTTCGGGCGCGCCCGCGGCGGACAGCGGGACGGGAGAGGCGTCATGATCCGCAAGCTGCTGGGCAATCTGGGCTGGAAGCTGCTGGCGCTGGGCCTGGCCGTCCTGCTGTGGCTGGCTTTTGCCAGCGCCCCCGACGTAGTGACCTCGGTGGCCACCCCGTTGGAGTTCCAGCACATGCCGGCGGGACTGGAGATCGTCTCCAGCCTGCCCGAGCGGATCCACTTGCAGGTGCAAGGCCCGCCCGGCAAGCTGGAAAGCGCCAATCTGGCATCCATCGTGGTGGTCCTGGACCTCAGCGGTGTGCAGGGCCCGTGCCAGCGGACCTTCACCATCGACCAGCACGAGACCCGACTGCCCCTGGGCGTGCGGCTGGTGCGGGCGGTGCCGGGCCAACTGCGCCTCGAGTTCGAGCGCCGGACCACGACCCAAGTCCCGGTCCGGGTGAGATTCTCCGGGCGGCTGCCCCGCGCCTACCAGGTGCGCAGTTTCGAGGCCCACCCCGGCAAGCTGACCGTGGTGGGACCTGAGAGCCGGGTCGCGCAGGTGGTGTCCGCCGAGACCGACCCCGTGGAGCTGTTCCCTAAGCCTGGTACGGCGGAATACCGGGTCAACGCCTTTGTGCGCGAGCCTCAGGTGCGGTTCGCGGCTCCCCCGCTGGTGCGGGTCAGGGTGGTCCTGGAGTCCTCCGGGGCGGGCCCGTGAGAGGGCCGCGCGATCACTCGAGGTCCAGGCGGCTGTTCGGGACCGACGGCATCCGTGGGGTGGCGGGAGAGTTCCCCTTGGACCCCGCCACGGTCTACTCGACAGGAGTGGCGCTAGGGGAGCTGGCGGGGCGCCTGGACCCGCGGCCGGAGGTCGTGCTGGGCATGGACACGCGCGAGTCAGGCCCAGGCTTGGCCGCGCAGATGGCTGGCGGGCTGGCCCGGGGCGGCGTCCGTGCTCGGTTCGCCGGGGTGATTACTACTCCGGGCATCGCCTACCTGACACGGACGCATTCCTTCGTGGCCGGGGTCATGATCTCGGCCTCCCACAACCCCTATCAGGACAACGGGATCAAGGTCTTCGCCCACTCTGGCTACAAGCTGGACGACGAGCAGGAACACGGCCTCGAGCAGCGCATCTTCGCCGGCCTGGAAGCGGGACTCGAGGTGACACCCCACCAGCCGCTGGAGGCGGAGGCGGCGCTGCCCGCGCACTACCTCCACTACTTGGCCTCAATCCTGCCCGGTTCCCTGGCGGGCATGCGGCTGATGTTGGATTGCGGCCATGGCGCGGCCTCGGAACTGGCGCCCCGGCTGTTCGAGCGGCTGGGTGCGGAGGTTGAGGCCATAGCCAACGCCCCGGACGGGCGCAACATCAACGCGGGTTGCGGCGCGCTGCATCCCGAACTGGTGCGGGAGCTGGTCCTGGCGAGGGGCGCCGACCTGGGAGTGTCTTTCGATGGCGACGCCGACCGCGCCATCTTCGTGTCGCAGACCGGCAGGGTCGTGGACGGCGACGGA
Organism: Acidobacteriota bacterium; assembly: GCA_016871095.1. Classification (GTDB taxonomy): domain Bacteria; phylum Acidobacteriota; class Terriglobia; order Bryobacterales; family Bryobacteraceae; genus VFZS01. The sequence goes on along the minus strand of VFZS01000006.1, from coordinate 639 downwards.
GTGCTGCTGGTGGCCGCTCGCTGGCTGCTCCGGCACGGGCGGCTGGGCGGTCCCGGAGGCGAGCCCCTGGTGGTGGCCACGGTGATGTCCAACCTGGGCCTCGAGCGGGCGCTCCAGGCGCTGGGCGTCCGCCTGTTACGCGTGCCGGTGGGGGATCGCTATGTACTGGAAGGGATGCTGCGCACCGGTGCGGTGCTGGGCGGCGAGCAGTCCGGCCACGTGATTTTTCATGAGTATTCGACCACGGGAGACGGGTTGCTGACCGCGTTGCGGGTTTTGGAGATCATGCGGGAGACGGGGGCCGGGCTGGATGAGCTGCTGGCCGGGATGGAGGTCTATCCGCAGCGGCTGCTCAACGTCCGGGTACGGGAAAGAAGACCGCTGGCGGAGTTGCCTGGTGTGGCCGCGGCCATCCGCGCCGCGGAGACATTCTTCGGCTCCCATGGCCGGGTACTGGTGCGCTTCTCGGGCACTGAGCCGCTCGCACGGGTGATGGTGGAAGGCCCGGAAATGGCCAAGGTGCATGAGCACTCCGCGCGGATCGCGGAAGCTATCCGGCGGGAACTCGGCGGGTAGGAGAACGACGGGACGGGCCAGCCGCACCATGGCAGCGGCCCGTCCCCCTTTTCCGTCAGAAGG